>DATAWG010000037.1 GCA_036267355.1 Pirellulales bacterium
ATAGCGGCCGCAATAACCTGCGATTGACGCCGTTGGCGACCTCGCTGTCTCCGCGTGGTCCAAGTCCGCGCCACAATTACACCGCGGACGTACGGCCCCGCCGCCCCGTGACCGATTTTTCACGCTTGCCGGAAGGACACAGTGCATCCAATCGGCACGCTGATTCCAAGCAGGAGGTACATTGGGCACAAGTACATTCTCCCTGCGACGCTTTTGTATCACGCGATGGGGTCCGAATCACGAACCAGAACGACTCAATCGGTGCGGCGCTTCCGTGCCAGCAATCGTTGGTGATTGGCAGTTAGTCTCCGTCTGGGGTGCCCCCAAATGAATTCGTGGCTAAGCAGAGACGTGCCGAAGACCTATTCGGCCATGCCGTTCACGACCAAAGACCGTGCAACGGGTAAACGCATTGCCCGTGCTTTTCAGCTTTGGATCAAATTCGAAAGCACCTAGCTTGCCCACGAGTGTGCTTACGTCCCCGGGAAGAACTGCGGTTGCGGAGGCATGGCGGCGGGGCGGGCGAATAGGTAGCCCTGGGCGAAATCGGCGCCGTGGTCGGCGGCCCATTGCCATTCGGCTCGTTCTTCCACGCCTTCGACCACCGTCGCCACCTTCAGATCGCGGGCCATCTCGAGCAGCTTCGCGGCGACACACGATTTATACGGATCGCGGTGTACGGCGCGGATCAATTGCATGTCGAGCTTGATGAAGTCGGGCTTGATTTGCGTCAGCGAATTCAGCGAGGCATAGCCGGAGCCCAGATCATCGAGGGCCACCCGAAAGCCCATCTGCCGATAGCTGGCGAGCACTTGCTTGAGCCGGTCGGAGTCTTCGATCTTATCGCTTTCGGTGACTTCGAAGACGAACCGCTCGGCGGGTATTCCCGACGCGTGGATCGCTGCCAGTGTTTTCGCAAGGCAAGCGTCGAAGTTGTGCGTGGCGCCAAGATTGAAATTGATGAAGATTTGCGTGGAGAGTGAAAACCGGGCGGCCGACTCGATGTGCGTGATCTTCGCGGCCTGGTCTAGCAGATCAAGCTGGTCCACGTCGCGAGCGGTCGAATAGAGGCGGTCGGGAGAAACGAATTGGCCATCGGTCCGCCGGCCGCGCAGCAAGCATTCATGCGCGAACACTTTCGACGGATCCCGGCACTCGACGATCGGCTGGAAGAAGGTCGTCAGCCGGCGGTCGCGAACCATGCCGGTAAGCCATTGGCCGCGCACCCAGGCAAAGAAGCTTTGCAACGATTCGGTCTGCATCAACTCGGCTTGCGAGGGCTCGGCCCCGAGGCGGCCGACGCAGCATTTCGTGTCTTGCAGCTCTTCGCGCGAGAGCACGGCGGCCAGCGGATCCGAAAGTTTTTCGAACCTGGCCGGGTGAAAATGGATCGCCAGAACACCTCGATACGGTTCGGCGGCGGCAAGTTCGTTTTGCTCGAACAACGATTCGAGTGCGTGCCGGGTCTGCGGCAACCGCGGCGCCACATACAGCACGTTCGAATCCGACAACGTTTCCAAATCGTTCAACATCTGAGGCTGCCCCCTCGATCGTTCTGCGAGGCGATTGCGCGGCAAACCGAATGGGAAGATCCCGAAGAATCGTCCGTTCGATTGCGGGATGCGAATCGCCGGTATCCAAGCTACATACAACGCTAGGACAGGTTTGGCAGAAACCATCGTTGAGGCCGAGCGAACTACACCCCCCGACTTAGTGAGACGCCACGCGGCGCGCGGGCAAAATCGCTACCACCCGCTCATCCTGACCGTATGGACGAGCGAGTTTGGAATGTTAAGGAGGTGGCGGCCGCGATTTGAACGGCTATTTCTGCGGCTTGGCGTCGGCTTTCGTTTCCGTTTTCTCGATCCGGCCGAACATCTGGCCCCCTTCATCGCCGTGGCTCCAAGTGCCGGCGTAGTTGTGGTTGTGGATCAAGACGCGGGCGGAAAACGTTCCCAACGCGGGGATCGAGATCTCCTCGACCGTGATCACCGGAGTGTCGCCGGCCCACAGCACCTTGAGCGGGATCGGCAGCGTCAGGTCTTGGCCCTCGACTTCGATGCGGGCGTTGAAGATCCAGGTGTCGTCCTTTTCCTTCGTCACCTTCGAGATCTCGTAGCGGTCTTCGGAAAGGTCTTTGCTCTTGTCGAGCGAACCGGTGATATAGTGGCCGATCATGGTCACGCCGCTCATCGAATCGGCAAACCGCTTCTCCAATTCGGCTTTCGTCGGAGTCTTTTCGGCCGGATCATCAGCCGACGCCGCGGAGACGGCTACGGTCGCCATTGCGATGCCAAGCGTCAACAAGGTGGAGCAGCAAACCCAGTTTGCAATCGGGAAAGCAATGGTGCGTCGCATGGCAAGCTCCTTCGAGAAAAATGGATCCGAGGAAGTTTACAGGCTTTGCAAGTATTGTACCGCAGCGCCGATCTCGGCGACGGGGTCGGCGGCCGCGCGGCGAAAAATCGTAAACCAGCCGCGATAACCCGATTCCTCGAGCCGGCTCAAAATGGCGGGGTAGTCCGCCGAGCCGCGGCCCAGCGGAACTTCCAGGCCTCGACCGCGCGCCAAATCCCGAACACCGTCGGTGGCATGCACATGAACGACATGTGGCCCGAGAGCTTCGACCGCCTCGATCGGCGAAAAATCGTTTGCGAGCAAGCTGCCGGGATCGAGATCGACGCCGATCGATGCGGCCGGCAATGCGGCGATCAGCCGGGCCAGATCAGCGCCGCTTTCGGTGCCGGTTTGCGCGGCAAGTTGGGCGCCCGTGTGTTGGCCAAAACGCCCCAAATCGGTGAGCGCTTCGACGAGCAAATTCCACTCCTCGCCGCTCGATTCGGCCGGAACGCGGCCCACTTGATTGACCACGACCGACGTGCCCAGCGCATACGCCAGCTTCATGGCCTCTTTGGTGCCGGCCACCCGGGCTTCGAGCTGCTCGGCGATCTGATAGCCGCGGCGAGTGGGATACGCAATCGCCGAAACCCGCAGCCCTCGATCGTCGAGCATTTTTCGCAATTGTCGAAGGCCGGTTTGCGATAATTCAGCCGGCTTTAGATCGGTTCGGGCGTCGATTTCGACGGCCGTTGCCCCTAAGCTAGCGGCGGTAAATAGCGCTTTCGCAAAGGGTTGACGCAAGCTTGCGATCGCGATGCCGATTTTCAGGGCTGGCACGGTTGTGGCCTTTGGGTCGTGACGGACGGCAGTGTGGTAGTGTTTGACGGCAGGCCGCGGAGACGATGTAGAGATGGTGTGGTGGCGATGGAGAGCAGGGGCCGCGGTCCGCGGGGTCATTATCAGACACGTGGTGGTAACGAGAGGACGAGAGTTGCCAAACGCGACGGGTTATTCCAGGCGTCGAATTGCGCATGCTGCGTCAAGCGCCGGTGTTTGCATGCGCGCCGCCGTCGGCTCTGGAAAAGCTCCTAAGTGGGCGAGTTTGCTCCGTCTGCTCATTGTAGCGAGCGTTGCTGCCGCGCCCACGGGCAGTAGCGCCGCCGGCATCGCAGACAAGGACCCCGCGGCGGCAGGTTCTCCGAGCGCGATCGCGGCGCGGGGCGGCGGAGCCACGAAAACCAGCCCGGCCGGCACAGCCGCCGTTGTCTCGGGCGAAAATCATTCCGACGCCGTCGAGGTGTTTCATTGCGATTTCGGTCCGCAATGGGACACCAATTTCGACCGCTGGCCCGATCTATGGACTCGCGAGTTGTCGCCCTCCTATCCGCATTACTTGCCGATTCGCATCACCGACGAGCCGGTTCCCGGCCAAGGGCGGCCCTTGCGGATCGATCTCGATGGCGGGGCGGCGGCCATGTTTGGGCCGCCGTTCAAAGTAAATACGATTTTCAGCTATATCGTCGAAGCCTACGTCAAGACCGATGGGCTGGTGCGCGACGAGGCATTCGTGACGATCACGTTTTACAACGCCAAGAAAAAGCCGCTCGACACGTTCACCTCCCCCCGGCTGCGGTTGAACAACGATTGGACGAAAGTGTGCATCGGCCCGATCGCTCCGCTCGGCGAGGCGGTCGATCATGCCGTGATCGGCCTGCATGTCGAACCGACCAAACGGGCCGACGTGCACGGCACGGCGTGGTTTGCGAGCGTGTGGGCCGGCCGGCTGCCGAGAATGACGATCGCTTCGGATCGGCGCGACAACCTGTTTGTCGAGCCCGACCTGCCGACAATCACGTGCACCGCCGCGGGCTTTTCAACCGAGAATTCGCGTGTGACCTTCGAACTTTCGGATGTGAATGGCAAAGTGATCGCTCGAGAAGACCAGGATTTGGAAGTCGCCAAGGGTACGGCGTCGGACCAGGATTCCGAGGCGGGCGGTTCATCGACTACCACCGAATTGCTGGGCACGGCCACCTGGAGCCCGCCAATCTCCGACGTCGGCTATTATCGCGTGCGTGTGTCGATGCCGGGGCGGGCGGGCGTCGTGCATCAGCGCGAGTTGTCGTTGGCCGTGATCCGGGATCAACCGAATCCGGATCGTGGCGAATTCGGTTGGACGCTTCCTGACGGCGAAAACCCACTCACACTCAATCAGTTGATCGATCTGGTGAACCATGCCGGCATCAATTGGGTGAAATTTCCGGTGTGGAACGGCTCGCAGGACACCGCGCGCAGCGAGCGGCTCGCCTGGCTTGCCGAGCGGTTGCACTTCCAGCACATCGAGATGGTGGGGCTGCTGCACCAACCGCCGCCGGAGGTGCAGCACAATCTAGGCGATATCACGCATCCCTGGGCGGCACAAATCTTCGCCACCGACCCCGACCGCTGGTATCCTTCGCTGGAACCGATTCTCACCTCGCTCTCGCTGAAAGTGCGCTGGTGGCAGTTGGGCTTGGATAAAGACACGAGCTTTGTCGGCTATCCCAGCGCCGGGGAAAAGATCGCGCAACTCCGCAAGCTCACCGCTCGATTCGGACAGAAGGTTTTTTTAGGAATCGGCTGGTCGTGGCTGAACGAACTACCCCCCACGCCGCAGGCTTGGGATTTCGTCTCGCTCTCGGCCGATCCGCCGCTCACCGCCCAGGAACTGAAAACGTATCTCGATGCCACCGCCGGCTGCAAAACCCAGCGCTGGGTGGTGCTCGAACCGCTGCCGGCCGACGAATATTCGATCGAAACCCGGGCCAGCGATCTGACTCGGCGGATGTTGGCCGCAAAAATCCGCGGCGCCGATGCGGCATTCGTCCCGCAGGTGTTCAACAGCCGGCAAGGATTGATGAACGACGACGGCACGGTCGGCGATCTGCTGCTCCCCTGGCGCACGACCGCTCTGACACTCTCGGGAACCGAATATCTGGGATCATGCGATCTGCCGAACGGAAGCGTCAACCATATCTTCAGCCGCGGCAAGGAAACGATGATGGTCGTGTGGAACGATCGGCCGACCCAAGAACGAATGCGCCTGGGCGAGGATGGCCGGCAAATCGATCTCTGGGGCCACTCCACCGCGCTCCAGACCGTCGATGGCGAGCAGGTGATCGAGGTCGGGCGAGTGCCCACCTTCGTCACTGGCTTGCAGGGCTCGTTGATTCGCTGGCGGATGTCGGTGCGGTTCGCCGAGACCCAACTCCCGGCCCGGTTCGGCGTTCGGCAGGAGAACATGCTGCTTGTAAAAAACGATTTTGGACAAGGCGTAAACGGCAAAATTCTACTGAATGTGCCGGACGGCTGGCGCACCATCCCGCGCGAATTCACCTTCAAATTGGCCGCCGGCGAAACTCTGCGCCAGCCCCTGGAGTGGACGCTCCCCCTCGATGCCGCGTCGGGAAAGCAGGATGTGCGCGTCGATTTCGATTTCAACGCCGACAGGCGGTATCAATTCAGCGTCAACCGCCAAATCGAAATCGGGCAGGACGACGTCACGGTGCAAGTGAACACGCGGCTCAACGAACACGGCGAACTCGAAATCGAACAACGCCTCACCAACGAGACCGACAAGGTGGTCAGCTTCAAATGTTATGTGTATATTCCTGAACGGCAACCCCTGGTCACGCAAGTCGTCGAACTCGGCCGCGGCACCGACACGAAGATGATGCGGGTCGCCAACGGATCGCAACTGATCGGCAAGCCGATGCTGCTGCGGGCCGACGAAATCGGCGGCGAACGAATCATCAACCACCGCTTCAACGCGCAACAATAAAACCACGGATCACACGGATTTACACGGATGAAAAGAGAAAAAAAGAGCGGGTAAGTCCGGCGCGTCGATCAACCTTCTTTTTTATCCTTGTAATCCGTGGTTTCTCTTGAACCGCGGCGGCAGCAAACTGTGCCGCACGCCCACGACCGTGTGGTCTCCGCATGACGACTGTCGCCACGATCGCCGAATTTCTCGAACACTTCGCTCCGCCGCGCTTGGCCGAGGAATGGGACAACGTCGGACTGCTGGTGGGGAGCAGAGACGCGCAAGTTTACCGCGTCATGACTTGTCTCACTCTCACTGCCGAAAGCGTCGCCGAAGCGGTGCGGGATCGGGCCGAACTTATCGTGACGCACCATCCGTTGCCGTTTCGTCCTTTGCGGCGATTGACGAGCGAAACGGTCGAAGGCCGCCTATTGCTCGAATTGATCGCGGCGCGCGTGGCCGTTTACAGCCCTCACACGGCTTTCGACTCGGCCGGCCGCGGGATCAATCAGCGACTCGCCGAAGGGCTGGAACTGCTGGATATCGCCCCGCTTGGGCCGGATGCATCCGACCCGACGATCGGCAGCGGCCGCTTTGGCCAACTCGATCCGCCCACGCCACTCGGCGAACTCGCATCGCGAGCCGCACGATTCTTGAAGATCGATGGAATGCATCTCGTCGGCGATCCGCGGCAGGCGATCCGTCGAGTGGCCGTCGCCTGTGGTAGCGCGGGCGAATTGCTGGGGCGGGCAATCGCTTGCAAGTGCGATTGTTTCGTCACCGGCGAAACCCGTTTCCACACCTCACTCGAGGCCAGGGCCGAGAAAATATCGCTCCTGTTGGTGGGCCATTTCGCCAGCGAACGATTCGCCGTCGAGCAGCTAGCGGAGTTGCTCGGGGTGCAATTTCCAGATCTGAAGATTTGGGCAAGCCGTGCGGAACGCGATCCGTTGCAATGGTTCTCGCCAAGCTGTCCGGCGAATCAGGCAGGCTGTTGAAAAAGGGGAGAGGCACCACGCGGCAGAGCGAGTTGAAGGAGGGATGTTTTGGCGGCGTCTGATCGCGCGCGAGGGCGAATCGGCATCGCCGCCGGCACACGGAGTGTGCCTACTACGTAGCAGGCATACTCCGTATGCCGTCGGCCACTTGAAACGCCTGCCATCATCCTGTTTGAGCGTTGTTCAAGCCTTTCGACCGCCAGCAAGCATGAGCGACGCGAAGGGGTGAAGGAGCAGCGATTTAGCGGCGTCTGATTGCGAGCGAGAGCGAGTCGGCGTCGCCGCCGGCACACGGAGTGTGCCTACTACGTAGCAGGCATACTCCGTATGCCGTCGGCCACTTGAAACGCCTGCCACCCTCATGCACGCTTTTCGCTCGGAGGTTGGCCATTCAGGTCGGACCCAGCGGCCGTGTGCCTTGCGTGTTGGCCGCCTGGCAATCAGACTGGTTCGAAACGCCGTCGGCGTTGTGACCAATGAAATTTAACGACACCCATCGGAGGTCCGTCCCTTGATCGCGAATGGCCGCTTCATGCTATTGCTCGGGTTATTTTCAACCTTGCCAGCCGCGATGGCGGCCTTGGTGCCTTCGGCGCCGGTCCAGGCTGCCGTAGCCGACCAGCCGGAAACCAGAATTACGCACTCATTTCTGGCAACGGGTCAGGAAACTTACGTGCTCGACGACGCCGGGAAGGTCACCTGGCGCTACCCGCGCAACACGCGCGACGGCTGGATCCTTCCCAGTGGCAATGCGCTTTTGGCAGTCACCAAATGCGGCGATTATCCGCACGGGGCGGTGGTCGAAGTCACGCATCAGGGCAAAACCGTCTTCGAATTCAAAGGAACGCAGTCGGAAGTGAACACCGTCGAGCCGCTCGAAGGCGATCGTGTTCTACTGACCGAAGCCGGCGATCATCCGCGGCTATTGGAGGTCGATCGGGCGGGCAAGATCGTGGTCGAGGTGCCGCTCTCGGCCCAAACCAAAGACCACCATTTGCAAACGCGCATGGCTCGCAAGCTGGCCAATGGCAACTATCTTGTGCCGCAGTTGCTCGATCGCGTGGTCCGCGAATATACGCCGAAGGGAAAGGTCGTTTGGGAAGTGTCGGTGCCCAGCCCGAGCATGCCCTTCACGGCGATTCGGCTCGACAACGGCAACACGCTGATCGACTGCACGCATGGCGACCGCGTGATTGAAGTCGACTCGGCGGGCAAGACGGTTTGGGAATTGACCAATGCCGATCTGCATGGCCCGTTAATTCACGACGCATGCGGCGGGCAGCGGCTTCCGAACGGCGACACGGTGATCACCAGCTATGCGATCGGCAAAGACCACCTGCATCTCTTCGAAGTGACACCGCAGAAGAACATCGTTTGGACGTATTCTCCGGCCGATAAGCCCGGCGTGCATGAATTGCAGATTCTTACCACCAACGGCAAGCCGCTCACAGGCCGGCCGCTGCGCTGACGAAGGCAGGTTCACGCGGAGTCGCGAGGGCACGGAGACGAGCAAGCAAGTGAATCGAGCGAGATCACAATTCGTCTCCGCGGCCGCGCGCGACTTCTTTGGCTGCCGACCATTCCCGCAGTCCGACGGGCCTTACTGGCTTACTCGTTTCGTTGGCGGAAGCGTCAGCTTGACTACGCTCTGATTTCGATACACTTCGACGACGAGCGGCTGGTCGTGGGAGGCGGACTTCCAGAGGTGTTCGAGGCCGGTCGCATCGGCGACTGTTTTGCCGCCGAGCGCGAGCACGACATCCATTCGCCGCAAGCCGGCGTTGGCGGCTGCACTCGGATCGGCCACTTCCAGCAGCAGCACTCCCTCGGCTCGCGGCAGACCCGTGGCCGACACTTCCTCGGGCGATTGCACGCTCTTGATCTGCGCTCCGAGCCAAAGCCGTGAAGACTCTGGCGCGACGGTTGCCTCCCGGCCGTTGCCGATCTGCGGCTGCCGCGCCAGTCGCCGCAGCTCGGGGCTCTCGACTCCGAAGTCGTTCATCGGAAAATTCTTGAAGCCGATTTTCAGCGCGGGCGAATCGGGTTTGACCTGGAAATCGCCGGCGGCCGCATCGACAAACAGCGGATCGCCGGCGATCGAATGGGCGTCGCCACCGAACTTTTGCGCCTGCTTCAGGGCCGCCGCATTCGGAAACAGATTCTCGTCGACTTTCTTGCCCCACACCGCCGGCATGCCGATCGGGCGATATTCGGTCATCACGATGTTGTGCGTAAACACGTCGCCGCTGTGGGCGTACCAGACATGCGGATGAAACGAATTGCCGACCATGATGTTGTTCGACACAATCCGCCCGTAGCCTTCGCGGTTTTTGAGGCCGCCGTGCAGGCACAGATTGTCGTAGATTTCGAAATTCGACGAGCCATCGTCGAGATCAATGTCCCAGCCGTGATCGCAGCGCCAGCGGTTATTGCGCAGCACCACCGGCGCGACGGCATCCATGAAAACGAATGTCGGTTTGCCGTCGATGGTCCTTGTTTCGGGCGGATGGGCGGCGTCCCAATTTCGATCGCGGCCCCAGGAGTTGAACGAACCGTGGTCGCCCGTCTCGCGCACCGTGTCGAACACGTCGCAACCCTCGACCACATCGCCGCCCCAGCAGCCGTCGCCGATATTGATTCCGGCCCGTGGTGTTTCGTAGATCGAGCAATGCCGGACGGCGATCTTGGAAGACATCGATATCTCGACGCCCGCCGCTTGTTTTTCGATCCGGCCGATGCGGTGGATCAAGCAATCTTCGACCGTGCATTCGGCGGGGTAGTTGTCGGTCTTCGGCCCGGGCGTTTTATCCATTGCCTGATAGTCATGGCCACGGCCATAGTCGAACACCGCTTCGCGCACCGCCGCCGGATCGCCGACAAAGGCCACGCCGCTGGCGCCGACCTCGTGGATATGGCAGGAGCGCACGGCAACGCGGCGGTTGTAGTCGCTCAGGAAAACGGCATTGCCGCCCAAATTGGCGAGCGTGCAATGCTCGAGCGCGCAATCTTCGCAGCCGGTGAACAACACCGCTCCGCCGCGGTAGATTCGCCAATCGCTGCGCAACAGCGGCTCGCGGGTTTCCATGAAGGTTCGCCGCGCATGCTCGAACGTCAATCCGCGGAAGGTGACGAATCGCACCGGCCGTTGCGGCGCGCCGCGCAGTTCGATCAAGTGCCGCAGCCGCACGCTTTCGATCCGCGCCTTTGCCGGATCGATGCCCGCGGGCGGATAGAAATAGAGCGTGTGGGTCTTGTGGTCCAGAAACCATTCGCCGGGGGCATCGAGTTCTTCGAAGATATTTTCGACGAAGCGATATTCGCCGTGCATCCCCGTGGGACGATTGTTTTGCCAGCCCCCTTCGTAGAGCAACTTGCCGCTTTTATCTTTGCCGGTGATGCGATAGTGCAGGCTGCCCCACATCGCGCCATGCGAGGCGTGGATGAAGCCGCCGGCGGGGTCGCTCCAACGGGCAACTCGCGCGGGGCTAAGTGCATCGGCTGCAAACCCGTTCCAATACTCGGCCGCTGCGTTGTAGTTTGGATACCGGGCCATCGGCTGCGGCTTGCCGTCGACGAAGAGCTGATCGGTGTCGAAATCGGCGGCAACCGCGGCTTGCAGGATATGATCGCGATAAGGCTTCCACGTCAGATGCAACTCATCGCCGCCGCTGATCACGGCATCTTGTCCCGGCGCCGCGGCATAGACGACCGGCCGATCCGCAGTTCCCGAATCTTCCGGCTTGAAAACGATCGTCTCGGGCAACGAATATGTGCCGGAGAGAAACCAGACGTGCACCGCTGCGCGGGCTTCCTTGGCGGCCGCTCGGGCGGCACGCTGCGCTGCGGCAAACGAGACGAGCGGCTGCTGGCGCGTGCCGGGATTCGCATCATTGCCGCTTGGAGCGACGAATATCTCGGCCCCGTGGAGCAACGAGCAAAGACAAAAGATCAGCGGCAGAGACAGCAGCGCGGCGGGCCGGCGAAGCATAATCGAGGTTCCAGGCGGGATCGAGGAGGGCGGGAATGCACTCACTTTAATCAATCATCGCCGGCGATCAACCACATTACGAAGGCATTCTCACGCGGAGACGCGGGGGACGCGGATACGAAGAAGGGAATTCAAATAAATGAAATCATTTCTTTTTCTTCTCCTCCGTCCTCCGCGTGAGTTCTTTGTTTGCCGAAAAACCCTCGCTTGCGGTGCGGGCAACCGGACAACCGCGAGCCCTCGCTTGCGCTGGGGGCTCTAGAAGGAATACGCTTTGCCGTCGATCTCGACGATCACGGGGTCGTCGAACGTCATGTATTTCGCCACGTCGTGGCCGAAGCGGTCGACCAAGTCGAAATAGTCGTGGCTGTAGCGCTCGATTTTGATCGGGTGCTTTTGCTGCTCTTCGCTGAGCGCCGAATCGACCCATTCCTTGCCGCGGCGATAGAACACTTTTGCGCCGACGTGGCGCACGTTTTCGGCGATATTCTGGGCGTCTTTTTCGACCGCTTCTTTCGCCTCGCCGCCGGCGACCGGCATCGCCGGCGCAGCGGAGGATTTTCCGCCCCCGAATGCGAAGCGCGACGCGGGCGCGAATGCTGCACCTCGGCCACCGCCGCCGTTGTACGTTCCCGAACCGCTCAACGTCAGGGTGCCCGCGTTTGCAGTAACGGGCCCGCTGTAGGATTGGGCGGCGTCGGCCGCTGCCGCGGTCTGTGCGTTTTGCAACGACGATTTCGCGGCGCGTTGCTCGACGCCGATTTCGCCATCCGTTTCCTTGAGCGCGTCGAGGCGGCGGTCGGCGGCTCCCACGTTTTCGCTGAAGGTGGAATGGCTTGCCGTTTCGTCGGCCAGAAACGACGTGTAGGGCGTGATGATGCCATGCTTAGTCGACAGCATCACCAATTCTTTCACCAGTTCTTCGTTCTTCCCTTTCAGGTCCAATTCGTCGAGGATTTCGCCGACCCGGCGCACGGCCCACAGTTTTTCGATAAACGCCAGGCCTTCATCGCCGCTGCGATCGACAAGGTTGGCCGCGAAACTGAAGCTCTCGGGTTTGCCGTCGACGGTACCTGAGATTTTCACTTTTGCCGCCCCGCCGTGCTTATACCGCCCGACGATCACCAATTGCTCGCCGGCAAATAGATCGTGGGCCGCGCGCGGATAGACACGGTTGACCGGCTTGCCGTATTCCGATTTGTCGGCGTCGAGATCCCAGACGATTTTCAAATCGCTGAGCACCGGCGCGCTGATGCGGCGATATAGTGCGCTAACAGTCGTTTCGATGTTTTCATTCGGTCGGACGAATTCGCTCTGGCCGAAATTCTCGCTCGATAGCCGATCCAAGAGCCGGCTATTCAGATCGAAACCGACGCCGAAGGTGAAAATCCGGGCATGCACCTTGTTGTATTCCTTCGAGTTGGCCACGATCTTGGCTTCATCCTGCTCGCCGTCGGTCGGCAAGCCGTCGGTCATGAAGAGGACGATATTTGGCCGGCTGGGATCTTTTAACTGCGTCAGCGCGGTTTTCAACGCCCCGTCGATATTCGTGCTTCCTCCGGCGTAGATGCCGTCGACGAAGCCGAGGGCCTTCTTGCGTGTCTCGTCGTTGAACCGTTGCAATTCGGGGCGCCAGCTTTCCACTTCGCTGTCGAAGGCGATGATGTTGAATAGGTCGCCTTTGTGCAGGTTATCGAGCACGAATTTCACCGCTCCCTTGGCCTGCTCGATTTTCGGACCGCTCATGCTTCCCGAGCGATCGACGACGAACACGACCGTCTTCTTCTGCCGCTCGGCGTCGGCCGCTTTGATTTCCGGGCTGGCGAGGAGCAGAAAATAGCCGTCCTTCTCGCCCTTGCCGTGTTCCTCGGGCCGATAGCTCAACACACTCGCTCCGACCGAGCCGCGGCCGATGTCGTAAAACAGGCGGAAATCGGAGTTCGGAATTTCATTCTCGGCGCGATAATCGACGACCGCATGTTCATCGTCGGGACGCTTGATATCGATCGATTGTGTCGGGCTATAAACATTCTTTATGGGGTTGATGCTTTCAATGGCGACATGAAATTTGATCGATTCGACGGGCGTCGAGGTGTATTTCGCGGTGCTTAGCGGGAACAAGAAATCGGTGACGCCGTCCGTTTTTCGGCAAAGTTGCGTGTAGCGCAGCGTAACCTTGCGTTCGCCGCCCGGCGGCACGGGGAAGACGCTCGTCTGAAACATTCCCGTTCCGACCCATTCCAGAAGTGCCGGATCGCGGTTCTTGCGCACGATTTCTTCGTAGCGAGAGCGAGCTTCCTTGGCGGGGAGCAGTTTGGCCGCCACTTCCTTGCCGTCGATCAGGAGCGTGAGTTGGTCGATGGCTCCGTCGTAGGGGAGCGGAAATACCAGCGACACTTCGATCGGACGGCTGCCGGTGTTCACAAACGCCTGGCTCACCTGCACCTTCGCCACTTGCTCGGTTAGGCGAACGTTGACCTCGAGCGATTTGATTTTGTAGCAATGCTCCTGCACGGGCACCGGCCAAGGGTGCGGATGCGGCCAGATAATGATCGGCCGCGGCAGGCGCACCTGCTCCGTGGGATTCACATTCACCAAGATGCCTTGCCCCCGGGCTGCGATCGGTGCTAGCAGCAGGCTCCCGAAGACCAAGCCAAAAACCGACAGCGGAATCGCGGCGGTTCGATAATAAGCGCGCGAGTGAGACATGGCGAGCCTCGGGAAAAGAGTGGGTTGCGAACGAGGGGACGACAAGAAAGCGACTAGCGCCGGTAATAGTTGGCGGCTATCCAGAATTGTTAGACGCTCCACCGGCCGCCTGAGTTCCGCCAAGCGTCGAAACAATTAAAAGCCGGCAATCTGCGTCGATTCGGCAATTCAGGCGGCGCGTCTCGCGCGTCCCGTCGCCTAGAATACCTCATTTCTTCATCCCCGCCTCTCTTGCATCACCGGCCTCATTTCGCGACACTATCGCCCCATTTCCATCGCCGTTTCGGCAAGTTCGAATTTCTTTTTCTCGGCAGGTGCTTGCGAGCATGCGGTCGCCGGTTTGTATCGCGATGTCGGTCGCCTTGGTGAGTTGCGGCTGCGCGCTTGGGCCGAGCGCTCCGGCGGAAAGCATTCAGCCGGCTCCGCCGGCGGTGCAGCAGGGCGCGGCATGCCCGTCGCCGGGAGTGGTCTACTCGTCGCCGTTCGGGTCGGGGGCGCCGGTCGTGCCGATTGCGAATCCGCTTCCCGTGCCCGTGGTCGATCTCGATTTCGCTTGGGAACAGATTGTCGCGGTGATCGAAGAGAATTTTAAAATCCAGCATGAAGAGCGGGTTCGGATGGCGGGCGATGTTCTCACGGAAGGCCGAATCGACACCATGCCGCTGGCTGCGTCGACATTGCTCGAATCGTGGCGGACCGATTCAGTCGGTTTTCACGATCGGCTGCTGAGCACGTTGCAATCGCGCCGCCGCCGCTGCTATGTTCGCGTGATTCCCGTGCAAGGTGCGTTTTTGGTCGATCTGCAAGTGATGAACGAACTGGAAGACCTGCCGAAGCCGACAACGGCCGTCAACGGGCTAGCGGTGTTCGATCAAATTCAGGGGGTGGATCGGACATCGGATCCGCTGCCGAGCCTGGCCAGCCCGCCGGGCGTGCCGCCGCGCCCGGCGCCGCCGGTTCCCGGCTGGATTCCCGAGGGGCGCGACGTTCCGCTGGAGCAGGTGATGCTGGCGAAGATTCAATCGCGGCTGGCCCCCTTCGCGGCCCCGGCCTTCGTCGCGCCCGGCGGCACGTTTGGCATTCCGCCCGCGAAGCAGTAGCCGGGCGCGCACGCGCTCCGACGCGCGAAACCGCAAGCGAGCCTCACTATCAAGCTTGACTGTGGGCCGCGCTTGCGGTTTCGCGCGTCTGCGAAATTCGGCCGCGCGCGCTACGGCAGAATGATCACCATTCCGACGATAAACGCGGCCTCGGCCACGCCGGCGGGAATGTTGATCGGCTCGACCTGCAATACCGGTGGGGCCGGGTCGCCGGGACGGCAGTAGCCGAGCGGATATTGGATTTCCTTCGGCGGGTGGGCCACGATGTGGTAGGGCAAGAAGATCACGTTGAGATAGAACCGCCCGCCCGAGATCCACGGCTGCAAGATACCGTGCGAGTAGCCGTAGCGTTCGAGGTTCACGTCTTCGAAGTACAATGGATTGTGGCCAACCGCCGAGGCGTTCCAGGAGTAGGAAAGCGTCGGCCAGTTGTGGCTTTCATTGATCGGCGCCGCCGCCACGCCTGCCCGCGCGAACACCGGTGCGGCCAAGTTGGCAGGCAATTCGCCGGGGGGCATCATGATTGACGCGCCCACCGCGCCGATCGGCTTCCAGCCGGTCGAAATCTTCTCGTAGCTGCCGGGGGGCGTGCCCGACCCGGGGGCCAACTGCGGCGTATCGGTGTGATTGCCCTGCGCGAGGCCCGGACCAATCGGTTCGGTTTGGGGAGCGGTGTTTTGCAACGCAATAGTTTGCAGCGCCGTGGCTTGCGATTCGCTCGCTTCGACAAATCGGATTCTGACGGCCTTCGCGACATCCGTGGATTCGGTGTCGACCAAGCGAAGCATGTTTTCGCGGCAGGCCGGATTCAGCGGCAAGGTTTGCACCGCTGGCGATGGAAATGGCGGCAAGGGGCTGATTGCCGGCCAAGGGCCAGCGGATTGGGCCACAACGTGTCCGCCGGTCCGAAGGCCGATCGCCAACACTCCGACGGCGGCAAGAATCCGAATCCCCGTGACGCGATCCATAAGGAAAACCCCTTCCTGCAAGCGTTAGTCCGACCGAGGCCGTTAAAATCGCTCCACAAGTAGTTTTCGACCGCTGGCAGGTGGTTCGTTCTCTCCGAACCGTCGCGGCGGCAATCCGTTTTTTGCGAACGATCGGCACGGCCGGAACAATCGCTACGGTTTGACACACCAACGTTCGGCGCGGCTTCGTACATCCGGCACAACCGGCACAGTATCCCGCCGATCTTGGCGGCAGTGCGGGCGCGCGATTTTGGGAGGTGTCCAAGAGGTTTGGTCGCGAGTGGCAGAGATTGCCGAGAATTCTTCGTGTGACGAAGTTAGCGAGCGAATGGGCCGATGAAAGGATACGAAACGATGGTGAGCGCTCGTGCGCCGGCCACGTGCTGTCACGCGAGAACTGCGCATCTGGACGCGATCGCCGGTTTTGCGACGGCTCGGATTCGCCGGCAATTTGACGCAGCAACGGCTTCAACTACCAGCGGCCGGGGATGATCCTCGATCCGTTCCGGCGGCGATTTGGCAGGACGATTTGACACGTTCGGAACCACGGCGAGATAATAGGGTCTACGGATTGTTTTGAGCTCTGATTTCCCGCTCAACTTGCCCAGCCGAAGCTGGTTTTGCCGCCGGCCGAGGGCCACGGGAGATGTTGGGCTTTCGAATGGCCTGACTGCAACAGCCGCGGTCGGGCATCGAGGCCAGCAAATCGCAACCAAGACGCGCAGCCGAGTGGAGTAGCCGAGCGATGCAATTACCAACATGGATGCGAAGCAGCCCGAAAAGCCGCCGCCACGCCATTTCAAAGGCCGAACGGCGGCGGCGCGATGAATTGCTGATTCCGCTAGAGGTGGGACGGCTGGAAGAACGCCGCGTGTTGAGCGCATCGCCCGCCTTTACCGGCACTCCAAAAAACCTGACGGGCATTACCCAAGATGGCACCAACACCGGCACGACGGTTTCCACGCTAATCAGCGGAAAGACCAGCAATGCCAGCGGCATCGCAATCACGTCGATGAGCAGCGGCACCGGCGCGGGCGGGACATGGCAATACGACAATTCCGGCATTTGGACGGCGATTCCGGCCCCCGGCTCGCAGGCCTTTGCCCTGTTGGATGCCGACTCGATCCGCTTCGATCCGAATCCGGGTTTCAGCGGCAACTCGGCCTCGATTACTTATTTGGCGTGGGATGGGAGCGGAAGCGACCAGACATTGCTCACGATCAATTCCAGCAACTTCAGCAGCGCCGGCAGCCCCTCGACCGAGACGTCGACGATCGACGTCTCCCCGCCTGCAGGTCCGCAACTGGCGAATGACGGCAACGGCGGAAGCCAACCGATCTTGGACGATCAGGCCACGAAGCCGTTCGACAACACGGCAACCGAAATCAGCGTCAACGAGACCGATCTCTCCGACACGCTCACCGTCACGGTTACGCAGAATATTGCCGCCAACGGCACGCTCTCCGGCGGCAATTTCTCGCCCCAGGGCGGCGGCGAATATCTAATCTCCGGCGTCACCGCGGCACAGGCCACGTTGGACCTCGACGCCCTGACCTTCACGCCCAACCGCGGTACCGCCGGCACGACGGTCAATACGAGCTTCTCACTTTCGGTCACCGATCTCTATGCGCAATCGGCGGGACCGGTTTCGGCGGTGGTCGCGACGACCGGCAATGTCACGCCCGTGCTGAAGGGAACGAGCGATTTCGCGCCGATTCCCGAGAATTCAACCAGCTCCTCCGTCACGGGTACGGCAGTTTCCTCGCTGTTGTTCAACGAAACCACCGACGCCAACGATAGCGCGCTGGGCATCGCCATCACGAACGTCGACAACACGAATGGCCAATGGGAATGGTCCAGCGACAACATCACATGGAATGACCTTTCCAGCAGCCTTAGCGGCTCGTCGGCCTTTTTGCTGGCCAACAGCGATTATCTCCGCTTCGTTCCCACGGCCCGCGCCAATTTTGCCGGCACGGCGGCGATCAGCTTTGTCGCGTGGGATGGAACCAGCGGAACGCTGCACACGACCGACGACACGGGGCAAGCTCCCGGCTCCGGCGCATTCAGTTCCGCCAGCGACCCTGCAACCGCCTCGATTTCGGTCGTCCCGACGCTATCGATCAGTGGCGCCGCCACAACCGATGTCGCGGCCGGTCAAGATCCGCAGCCGTTCAACGAAGTGACGATCGGCGATACGGCCAGCGCCTCGAGCGACGACACGATCACGGTCACGATCACGCAGCAGTTCGGCAATGGCGTCAACAGCGGCCAGACCGATCAGCACAGTCTGAATGGCTCGCTATCGCTCAGCGGTGCCAATAGTGCGGATCTTGTGAACAATCACAATGGCACCTACACGCTCTCCGGCTCGCTGTCGGATGTGCTCGCCGATTTGCA
Organism: Pirellulales bacterium; assembly: GCA_036267355.1. Lineage (NCBI taxonomy): Bacteria > Pseudomonadati > Planctomycetota > Planctomycetia > Pirellulales > Pirellulales bacterium. Next base: position 18,309 of record DATAWG010000037.1, read on the forward strand.
GCAGGTCACGTTCACGCCCGCCTCGCCGACGGTCGGAACTTCGATCACCACAAAATTCGGATTGGGTGTGACTGACACGCTCGGGGCAACCGGTGTGTTGAACGACAGCACGACGGTGATGGTCACCAATCCGCCGACGATAGACGGAGTGAATGGCTTTGCCGCGATTCAAACAGGCGGCATGCCGTCCGCCACGACCGTTTCAACCCTGATTTTGGGACAAACCGATCCCGCCGGGATCGGCATCGGCATCTCGGCGGTCGACGATTCCAATGGCAGTTGGAAGTACTTCAACACGACGACGAACGCATGGACGGCAATACCGACCGAGACCAGCGGGCATGTGTTTTTGCTCTCGGGAAGCGACCAACTTGAATTCGTGGCCAACTCGGGATTCGCCGGCACGTCGTCGATTACCCTTGTGGCTTGGGACGAGAATGTCGGCAGCGATCAGGCTAGTTATACGCTGGCAACATCCCCGAACGATTTTAGCACGACCAGCGAGCAGCCTCAGCTTTCGGTCGTGCCCGTGCTTTCGATCGGCGGCACCGCATCAACGACGGTCGCCGCCGGATCGACGCCATCGCCGTTCAGCAATGTGTCGATCGGCGACAACACGACGAACACCGATCCGGTAACGCTGACGATCACGCTCAGCAACAGCGCGAACGGCACCCTCGCTGGGAACGACTTGTCCGGCGGCGCGGGTGGGGTCTACACGCTTACCGGCCCGGCCGCTCAGGTGCAAACCGATCTGCGCGGGCTCGCGTTTACGCCGGCAACCGGCTCGGCGGGTACTTCAACCTCGACGACCTTCGATCTGTCGCTCGGCGACACGCTCGGCGCCACCACGGTGACGGACGACAGCACGGTCGTCGTCGTCGACACGCCGCCCACGCTCACAAGCGCAAATTCTTTCACCTCGATCCCGGCCGACACGACCAGCGCCGCGATGCAAGTGTCGAGCTTGATCAATGCCAATTCCAGCAGCGACGGGGTGGCCGTCATCGGGGTCGACGACAGCAACGGAGTTTGGCAATACTCCACGAACGGAACCAGCGGCTGGACGGCCATTTCGCCATCGCCGGCGCCAAGCAACACCCCGGTCAGTTCCACGAATGCCTTTTTGCTCGGCCCATCCGACTATATCCGATTCGAGTCGACGAGCGGCGCTTCCACCACGGCGACGATCACGTTGCTGGCATGGGCGCCATCAAACGGCGGCACGGCGCTTTCTTACGTGAATCCGGCGACGCTTCCCGGAGCCTTCAGCGGCAACAGCGCGCAGTCGTCGATCGTGGTCAATCCCGTGCTTTCGATCCTCGGCACGACGACGATCGATAGCACGTACGGCCAAACACCGGCACCGGCCGCTTTTACCGGCGTTACACTCTCCGATAGCGATTCGAGCGAGTCGCTGACCGTCACGATTACGCAGTTGAACTCGGGCGGCATCGACACGGGTTTTGCCGATGGTTCGCTTTCGCTTTCCGGCACTCACACGACAGCGACCTTCACTCCGAATAGCGGGGCGGGAACGTACGCGCTCACCGACACATCGCTGGCCAAGCTGCAGGCGGACCTGTTGGCATTGGTGTTCTCGCCGACGGCCGGTACGCCCGGAGCGTCGGTCACGACTTCATTCCAGCTCGCGCTCAGCGATGGTTCCGGCTCCGGGAACACGTTTACGACCTCGGCCACGCCCACCGACACCAACCAGATCATGGTTGTCAAATCGCCGCCGTTGCTGAACGGCTCGAATCCGCTTAATCCGGAATCTCCGACCTCGCTCGCGGGAACCGAAGTTTCGGCGTTGATCTACGATCCGACCCAAGTGACCGATTCGAGTGATTCGACGTTGGGAATCGCCATCATCGCCGCTACCGACAATACCGGCCTTACGGGCATCGGAGCGTTGGGCCAATGGGAATATTCGACCGCCGCCGATCCCACCGATTGGATCGCCCTCCCCGTCTCCTCCACGAGCGATGCCAGCAACGCATTTTTGCTTGCCGACACGGATAACCTACGATTCGTGCCGGTGCTCGGATTCGTCGGCACTCCGAGCATTACGTTCCTCGCTTGGGATGGATCGGCCAACACCGCTCTCAGCGTCGACAAGTCCTACAACGCGACCACGACCACATCGTTGGGTGCCTTCAGCACCGTCGCCACCGCCGCTACGTCCACGGTCACGGTGCGTCCCGTGCTTTCGATCACCGGCACCGGCGCCACCTCCATCAACGACGACCAGCAGACGACGCCTTTCGACAACGGAACGACAATTCAGACGGTCATCGGCGACACCAACAACTCCGAGAACATCACCGTTCTCATCACGCAATTGAACCCGGGCGGCATCGACACCTCGCTTGCCGACGGGGTGCTAAGCCTTCCCGGTCCCGATAGCGCCGACTTGGTTGAAAATACCGGCGCCGGCCCCATGGGCGCGGGAACCTACACGCTCACCGGCAATGCCGCCACCGTCACCGGCGAGTTACAAGCTCTGGTGTTCACGCCGAACCCCGGTACGGTAGGCCAAGCGGTCGTCACGACGTTTGGCCTCATGGTCACCGACGGGCCTCCCGGCCGGGGGACTGGCACCCCCGTTAGCGATTCGAACACGCAGGTCACGACACTTTCGATTGCGTCTCCAACGCTGACCGGCGCGAACAACCTAGAGCCGGTGCCTTTGAACGCAAATCCGCTGATTAACAGCGAAGATCCGGGAATCGAGGTCGCCAATCTGCCTGCCGCCGGCAGCTCCGCAGGCATCGGCGTCGCCGTCTCCGCGGTCGACGATACGCTCGGCACCTGGGAGTTTTCAACCGACGGCACCGCGGCAAGCCCCACTTGGCAGGCTATCTCGGGCGTCAGTTCTACTTCGGTGTTGCTGTTGGCTCCGACGGATTACATCCGATTCGTTCCGGCGACGGGCGATCTCGGATCCTCGACGATCACCTTGCAAGCGTGGAACCAATTCGCCGGCACGGTCGATACCGACAACACCGTATCGCCGCTTCTGGCGCGCGGTTTGAGCCCCACTCCCGCATCGACCGCGACGGTCGAAATCGTTCCGGTGCTCTCGATCGGCGCCACCCATGTCTCCACCAGCCTCGACGATCAAACGAGCAATCCTTTCAGCGCGGTCACGATCGGCGATACCGACGTCGCGGGCAACGCCTACAACGAGGCCCTGACAATTACCATCACGCCCACCGCGGGCCAAGCAAACGGCGTCCTCACCAGGACGGATTCCCTCGCCGGCGTTTCCCTTGCCAGCTTCGACAGCACGACCGGAACCTACACGCTCACCGCCGACAATGCGGTGGATGCCCAGACCGCACTGCGAGCTCTTTTATTCACGCCGACGCTTCATGAAACGACCGCCGGCGCGACGGTCCAAACACAGTTCACCCTGTTGCTCGCCGACTCTTTTGGCTCGGCCAACAACGTGACCGACTCCGCCTCGGTGCTCACGGTTACCGCCGACGCAACGCCGGTGCTCAACGGCGCGAACCCCTTGAGCCCGATTCCTGAAGGCGCATCGAGCGCCAGCAACCCCGGCACGCAGGTGTCGAACCTGATCAGCGGTCAGGCCACTGATTCCGATAACGATGTGCTGGGAATTGCGATTACGAACGTCGACAACAGCAACGGCCAATGGTCGTATTCCACCGGCTCCGGCTGGATACCGATCTACGATGCAGGCGCCGTTCCCGCCACCGCCAGCTCGCCGTATGTCGTCGTCAGCGCGACTTCGGCGCTGCTGCTGGCTCCGAGCGATTCCGTGCAGTTTGCGCCGAATCCGGGTTTCTACGATTCCGCAACCGCGGTGCTTCCGACCGTCCAATTCCAAGCGTGGGACCGGACCGTCGGTTCGGCCGGCACGACATTCGATCCGACGGCGTTGCCTTTCGCCGGGGCATTCAGTTCCGCGGCCTCCCCGGCGAGCGCATCGATTCAAGTCGTGGCTCCGGCGACAATCTACGCCGCTACGCCTCCCGTGCAGACGACCGATGCAGCCGATGTGAATGTGTTCCAGTCGGCATTTGGGCCCGCCGGTTCGCCCGCGCCTGGAATCAGCGATGCGAACACGCCGGCCCAGACGTACATCGTGACCGTTGAAATCGACACGGCGGCCAACGGAACGTTCGAGGCGTCGAGCCTGACGGCAGGCGGCTGGATTTCTGAAGGCCCGAGCACCTACCAATTCGCCGGCACGGCCGCCGCCGCGAATACGGCTTTGGACGCGCTGGTGTTCGTGCCGACGCAGCATCAGGTGGCGGGGGGCGATTCCGTCACCACCGATTTCACGATTACCGTCAATGACGGCGTGAATCCAGCCAATTCCACCGTCATCTCGCCGAGTTCGACCAGCACCCCAATCTCGGTGACGGCCACGGCCGTGATCGACCCGCCGACGTTTACCACTCAGCCGTCGACCGTGGCGAGTCTGCCGGTGTTGGCCCCGAACGGCACGAGAGTGGCCGGAACTGCCGCCCCCGCCACCGACATGGATGTCGATCCGAATATCCAGTATTCGATCACCGCAGGAAACTCGGGCGGTGCTTTCTCGATCGGGACCAACGGCCAAATTATCGTCGCCAACGACGCGGCGCTTTCGTATTCTTCCGCAGGCACGGTGCTGACGATCTCGGCCGAAAATATCGGCGCCAATCTAATCGCGTCGGCGCCGGTCTTCACGACACGGACGATTTACCTGTGGGAAGTGACGGCGTCGGCCACGCCGATTTCGGCCGATTCCTCGACGACGCTCACCTTGACGCTGCTGTATCCAACGGCGCCGCCGCCATCGTCTCCGTCGTCGCCGCCGCCGCCGGCGTTGAGTGTCGGGACGCTGGCTGTCGCATGGGGCGACGGCACTACGACGAGCACTACGGCGCTTACCTCGGCCACTCCAACCGTCTCGCTCGTCCATTTTTACGCCACGAATCCCGACAAAGACGATCCCGCGGCCGCCATCCCGATCGCGATCACCGGCACCGACGTCTCGGCGCAAACGTCGGCCGCGGTGGCCGGCACCGGTGTCGGCATCGCCGTCATTCCCGATACGACTTCCGATATCGTGGAAGCCGTCGTTCCGCCGGTGCTGGAAGTTACGCCGATGGTGCAGGCGCTCGACACGCCGGTTTCGGAACAAATAGATATTGGAGTTGCCCCGGGCCAAGCCACCACGGGCGGCGAGCGGCAAGTCCTGTTGAGGATCGTTTCGCCGTTGGGGAACGAGGAGGCCGGCCCGATCGTCGTGCCCGATCCCGACAAAACGCTGAATGATTTGCCGGGCTTGTTCAAAAACTTGCCCGACGGACGTTATCGCGTGTATCTCCAGCAGAGTGGCCGCTCGCGGCTGATGATCGACGTCATGGTGCGGCAAGGCCAGCCGGTGGATGCTGCGGAAGATTCGGGCGGTGCGGGAGATCGTCCCCCCACGAGTCAAAGCGAAACCGATCAGGCCAAGGGTCTAGCCGATAGCAATCCACCCGCTTCGAATGGCAATTCGACTGCACAACAAAACGCGGCGGCTGGCGATAACCGGCAAGCGAACGGGAATGGCAGGAGTGCCATCGCATCCCGTGCGGGCCAACCGTCGTCGGCCCCTGGCGAAGCGGTTCCGAATCCTGCGATTCCGAGCCAAGGGAATCCGGGGCTGCAAGTCTCGCCGCCCTTGAATTCGCCTGGCCCCGTTGCCGGCCACGGCAAACCGACCGCCGCGATGTTTCCGTTCGGGCTCCCGAATGCCGGTTTCGGTGGCGGCCGGACGGACGCTGGATCACTCCCTGCTACATTCGATCGCGGCAATCCGAATGTGGCGAGTGCGGGGAACGGAGCAAGCGGCGCCGCGAAGCAGCAAGCCTCCGACGTGCCTGCGACATCGCTGGCGGCCGCGGTTGGCATTGCCGCCGCGAGCACGCTGGCATCGGATTCCACTCGGACCGACTCGCTCATGGCGCGGTTGAGCAAGCGATCGCTTTCCAAGGGGGCTCGGTTGTCGCGCCGGCTGCGTCGTTCGACCAAGATCGATAGCGGCGTCGAATAATTTCGAGGCAACCGCCGAACCGCGTGGCCTTTTCCATCCCCAACCAATTTCCTACGGCGACCACTCCCATGTCGAACTGTCCTTTCTGCAACGCCGATCTTTCGGAATCGCCGCTGCGGGGCGGTCGCTGCCCATCGTGTGGCAACATGCTGGCGTGGCAAGACGCTGCGCAGAGAGAACCGGCTGGCGCACCGGTTTCGACGCCCATGAACTACGGCGCGCCGCCGCAGTCCGGCGCCGCGCCTGAATATGGCTCGCCGCCGCTTGGCTTCGGTGCGCCGCAAGTTCAGTTCGCGCCGCCGGAACAGGCCCCGCCGCCGGCACAAGATCCGTTGGCCGCCTTGAAGGCGACGATGGCCCGCATCGTCAACCGCGGCGCACTGGAAGCGGCCGCCGGAGCTCAACCGACGGGTCCGACGCTGTTGCCCCCCGGCGCCGGCACGGGCGATGGTGCTCCGGCTTGTCCGCCGCTGGTCGCGCCAAGCGGTGTTGTCGAGGGCGAAACGTCGCCAAGCAGCGTGCCTGCGGCCCCAACTCCCGCTTCGCATCCGACTCCGCCCACGCAGCCGAGCCCCTCGTCGCACCCGACGCCCATGATGCCGCGGTCCTACCCCACTCCGCGCGGCAACGTCGATCTGACAGTCGAACTAAACCCGGCCACGGCCGACCCAAGCCGAGTGACACCGCTCGACATCCGGCCAGTCGACCCTCACGCTGACGGCGGTCGTGGTCGCTCCGAAGATGCGGCGGGCCGGGCCGGGCCGAGCGGCCCGACAATCGACATTCCGGCGGCCAAGGTCAAGCAGCCAAGCACATTCAACGAGCGCCGTGTGGCTCAAACAATGGCCGCGGGGGGCGGCGGCGCCGAAGACACCGAACAGGTGGCAAAGCTGTGGCGCGGCACCTTCGATCCCAGCACGACGCCGCGAACCAGCCTCAAAGGCTCCGGCGGACCGACTGCCCGCGATTCGAAGCTGGTCATCAAGCATCGCGCGCTGCGCGATGTGCGCGAGCCGGCCCGCGCGGGGGCCGACTATGAGCTTCTCTCCGTGATCGGCGAAGGCGGGATGGGAGTTGTCTATGCTGCCCGGCAGGCCGCGATCGACCGCACCGTCGCCATCAAGATGCTCAAGGCCGACATCGCCCGAGACAACGATCAGCGCGAGAAGTTCCTTTCTGAAGCAGTCGTCACCGGCGATCTCGATCACCCGAATATCGTTCCGATTTACGATCTCGGAAGCAATGAGACCGGCGCGCTGTTCTATTCGATGAAGCGCGTGCAGGGCACGCCCTGGATGGCGGTGATCGATCGCAAGTCGAATCCGGAGAACATCGACATCTTGATGAAAGTGGCCGACGCGGTCGCGTTCGCCCATTCGCGGGGAGTGATCCACCGCGATCTGAAGCCGGAAAACGTCATGCTCGGCGATTTCGGCGAAGTGTTGGTGATGGACTGGGGATTGGCCCTCTCGATGGAAAGCTTCCGCAAGTCGGGAAGCATCACGCAAACGAGCAGCATGGGCGGCACCCCGGCCTACATGGCCCCCGAAATGGCCACTGGCCCGATCGACCGCGTCGGTCCGGCAAGCGACGTTTACCTGCTGGGTGCGATTCTTTACGAAATCATCGCGAAGAAGCCGCCGCATACCGGCAAGAACGTGATGAATTGCCTGTACGCCGCCGCGCGCAACGAAATCCAGCCGACCACGCAATCGGGCGAACTGTTGGAAATCGCCATGCGGGCCATGTCGACCGCCGTCGAAGCTCGCTACGCGAGCGTGCAGGAATTCCAATCCGCGATCCGCCAATATCAATCGCATTCCGAAAGCATCGTGCTTTCGACGCGGGCCCAAAACGATCTCGACGCCGCGGAAATATCGGGCGATTATCAGACGTACTCCCGGGCTTTATTCGCGTTTCAAGAGGCGGCCGCGCTGTGGGATGGCAACGTCAAGGCCCGCAGCGGCGTTTCCGCCGCGAAGCTGGCCTATGCGCGCCGGGCTGCGAAGAAAGAAGACTTCGATTTGGCCGCGTCGCTCGTCGATGCCAGCGATCCGGCGCATGTCGAGCTGCACAAGCAAATCGTTTCCGCTCAGCGCGAACGCGACACGCGCCAGCAGCGGCTCAAGAACATTCGCCGGATCGCCGTGGCGTTGGGTGTGGCGATCGTTTGCGGCGCCAGCATGGCCACGATTCAAATCAATTCGCAGAAGAATCGCGCGCTCAACGCGGAGATCGCGGCGAAGATCGAGCGCGACAACGCGCTCGATGCGCAAAACCGCGCCACGAAAGCCAAACTCGCCGCCGATGAATCGGCCAAGCAGGCGCAACATTCCGCGGCCGCGGCGCTCGCGGCGGAAGGTCAGGCCCGGGCCGCCGAAGGCCTGGAGCGAGTTGCCAAGCAGCAGGCCACCGCCGACGCCGATAGCGCGAAAAAAGCCAAAAAAGCCGAGGAATATCAGGCCTATGTCGCCCGCATCGGATTGGCGGCGGCACAGATCGATGGCAATGCCTTCGACACCGCCGAGCAGTTGCTGAACGATTGCCCGCAGGCGATGCGAGATTGGGAATGGGGCCGGCTGCGGTTTCTCTCGACGCAAAGCGTTCAGGACTATCCAGGCCAGGTGCCGGTCGACTCCGTCGCCTTCGATCACGAGGGCAAGCGATTCGTCTCGGGCAGTTGGGACGGCGAGGTGCGGGTTTGGGATGTCGCCAGCGGAAAAGTGCTGCGATCGATTCCCTACGGCGGGCTCTACGTTCATGCCGTCGCGTTCTCGCCCGACGATTCATTGATTGCCGCCGGTGGCAACGACAAGAACGGCTTTGTCAAGCTGTGGGACGCCAAGACGGGAACGCTTCTGCGAACCCTCGTCGGCCATACCGACGATGTGCTGAGCGTCGCTTTCTCGCACGACGGCAAGCGGCTGCTCACGGCGTCGTATGACAAAACAGCCCGCCTCTGGGACGTGGCGACCGGTAAAGAATTGCAGCGCTATCTGGGGCACAACTGGTGGGTTTGGTCGGCCGCGTTTTCCCCGGATGAATCGCAAATCGTCACCACGAGCCAAGACGGCACGGCCATCGTTTGGGCGACGGAAACCGGCAAGGCCGGTCCGCCGTTCACAGGACATTCCGGCCCGGTCTACACGGCCGCCTTCTCGCCCGACGGCCATTCGGTCGTGTCGGGCGGATACGACGATCGCGTATTGATTTGGGAGCCGGACAAGGTGCGTCCGTTCGATTATCAGTTGGCCGTTTCCGGCAACAAGAATCCGCCGCCCCCCTATCGGGCACTCGAAGGGCATTCGGGGCCTGTGCATACGGTCAGTTTCTCGGCCAACGGCAAATTGATCGTCAGCGGCAGCAACGACAACTCGCTCAAACTCTGGGATTTCGCCAGCGGCAAGCTCATCAAAACGCTCCGCGGCCACGGCGGCTGGGTTGATAGCGCCGCGTTTTCGCCCGATGGCCATTGGGTCCTCTCCGCCAGCCACGACAGCAGCCCGAAAAACATCAAGCTGTGGAGCATCAAGGGCTACGAGGAAGTGCGCGTGCTGCAAGGCCGGGTGTTAGCCGGCCACACCGATGCCGTGCTCTCGGCCGCCTGTTCGCGCCGCGACGGCAAACGAATCGTCACCGCCAGCCGCGACCGCACCGCGAAGATGTGGGATTTCGCCACGGGCCAATTGCTGCAAGACTTCGAAGAAGGACACGAATATCTCGCTTCGACTGCCCAATTCTTTCCCGACGGCAAGCGGCTGCTCACCGCCGCGGCCGACAACACGACGTGCGTTTGGAGTCTCGCGACGGGCACGGAAGAGTTCCGCCTCAACCATACCGGCCGCGCTTCCGTTGCCGTGCTCTCGCACGACGGCAAGCTGCTGCTCACCGGCAGCGATGAAAAGACGCTTCCGGCCGCGCTCGGTGAAAAAGCGGCCGAAGCCAACCAGCAAGACAATGCCCATTTTTGGATCGCCCAGCTTTGGGATGCAGCAACGGGACAACGGATCCGCGCCACCAAGCCGCTTTCGGCGGAGATCTCCGCGGTCGCCTTCTCGCCCAACGACCAGCAGTTTTTCGTCGGCGATGCGCATGGCCACTGCACGCTGTGGACATCGGAAACTGCCGCCGAAATCCGTTCGCTCGACACGCACGCCGGCAAAATCACAGCGGCCGAATTCACCGCCGACGGCCACCGCATCCTCACCGCCAGCGCCGATCGCACCGTCGGCCAGTGGAATCTCGCCACGGGCGAAGAACCGCTGCCGCTGATCCTGCGGCATCCGGGCCCGGTCGCTGCGGTGGCCATCGTTCCACATAGTTCGCAAGCGCTTTCGCTCGGCGACGATGGCTTGGTGCGGCTATGGGATGTCGATCGGGCGAAAATGCTCGGCGTGATCGGCGGCGGCGAAGGCACCAGCCAGATTGGGGTTTCCGCCGACGGGCGACTCGCGCTGTGGGTCGATTACAAGGAGCGAACGCTCCATCTTTGGAGCTTTGCCGATCATCGCGAACTGGGTCCGCCAGGAGCGAAAGATTCGAAAGAGCCGTTTCTCCAGTTGAAAGATGGCCTGATCTGGTCGGCCGCCTTCTCGCCCGATGCTCAATATCTGATCACGGTCGGCGGCAACGGCGCTCGCTTGTGGGATATCGCAACCGGCCGCCAGCGAATGACATTCACGCCGAATGGGGCCGTCGCCTCGGCAAGATTTTCTCCCGACGGCACCCGAATCGTCACCGGAAGCTGGGACAACTCGGCAAAGATTTGGAACGTCAAAACCGGCCATGCCGAGCTAAAACTCGTGGGCCACCGCGGATACGTCAACAGCGCCGAATTCTCCCCCGACGATAAAGGTAAATGGGTCCTCACCGCTAGCGACGATGGCACCGCGCGGATTTGGGACGCGCAGACGGGCAAGTGCCTCCGCGAATTCAAAGGCCATCAGGCCAATGTCACTTCCGCGACATTTTCACCAGACGGCAAGTACGTGCTGACCGCCTCCGGCGACAAAACGGCCCGCCTTTGGGATGCTCAGACGGCGAAGCAATTGCACATCTACAAGGGACATACGTGGGGACTGCTCTCGGCGGCATTTTCCCGCGACGGCCATCGCATCATCACCGGCAGCGCCGACACGACGGCCCGAATCTGGGATGTCGAAACCGAACAGACGCTGGCAACCCTTGCCGGGCATACTGCCGCCGTGACCTCGGTCGCCTTCTCCCCGGACGGTCGCCGCGCCATCACCGGCAGCCAAGACGACACCGCCAAAATCTGGGATGCCGTCGGCGGCACGCGGGGCGACGCGGAAGCGTCGCGGCAGCGACGCGGCAAGGAAATGCTGACCCTCAAGGGGCACACCCAGGAAGTCACCTCGGTGACGTTTTCCGACGACGGCTCCTACGTCCTCACCGGCAGCCGCGACGGCACCGCGATCATTTGGCTCGCCGCCCCCTGGAAATAACCCCAACCCTCCGCCCCGCCCCCAAGCCCAGGGAAGGCCTCCACCGTCCCTCCCACTTGCCACCCGCTTCCCCTGCCTTCCCTGGGCTTGCGCCACCAAACCCACCTCCACTCAAAAACCCCACTCTCCCCGCCCCATGCTCGACAGGATCGTCGCCTCGAAACGTCGCGAAGTCATCGCCGCGAAAGCTGCCGCGCCGGAAGCCGGCGTGCGCGACGCTGCCGCCCAGGCGCCGCCGCCGCGCGACTTTTTCGCCGCGCTGGCTCAAGGCGGGCCGATCCGCTTGATCGCCGAAATCAAGCGTGCCAGCCCTTCCGCCGGCGCGATCCGCACGGATTGCGATCCACTCGAAATCGCCGCGATCTACCAGCGCCATGGCGCGCATTGCCTGAGCGTGTTGACCGATGGCCCGTTCTTTCAAGGAAGCTTGACCGATTTGCAGCAAGTGCGCGCGGCGGTTCGGCTGCCGGTGCTGCGCAAGGATTTCATTCTCGATCCGTACCAAGTGTTCGAAGCCCGGGCGGCCGGGGCCGATGCCGTCTTGCTGATCGCCGAATGCCTCGACGACTGCGGTTTGCGATCGTTGCACGATGAAATCGTCGCGCTCGGGATGACGCCACTCGTGGAGATCTACGAGCCGGAGAATTTACAGCGTGTGTTCGACGCCGGGGCAACCTTGATCGGCGTCAACAACCGCGATCTGCGGACGTTCAAAACCGATTTGGACCATACGCTACGGCTCCGCGACCGCATTCCCGACCAATGTGTCCTCGTCGCCGAGAGCGGCATTCGCGGCCGTGCCGACGTGCTTCGCTTGGAAGCCGCGGGCGTCGATGCAATACTTGTAGGAGAGGCACTGATGGCCAGCCCGGATATCGGCGCCGCCGTCGATGCATTATTGGGCCACGAAACGGCTCCGAGCCCGCAGCGCTAGCAAGCAAGCGATCGTAGGCCGGCTCGACGAAACCCTTGCGCGCAGCGGGCTCCGGGAGACTCGCATTTCACCATGACCCGTCGCCTCGCCAATCATCGCGCGACTTTCCCGATCGGGTTGATTATCTGCGGCGCAATCGGCTTGCTGCTCTGCACGGCGGCGGTCGCTGGCGCTTGCCCGTTTTGCAATGCCGTCAAGCCGACGCTGGCGCAGCAGCGCGATGCGTCGGCAATCGTCGTGCTGGCGGAGGCGGTCGATAAACCCAGCGGCGCCCCGGGCTCCAGCGACACTCGCCGTCAGACGTTTCGCGTTCATTCACTTCTCAAAGGCGGGAAGCGGCTGGGCAAGATCGAATCGTTGCGGATCGTGCCGGACGCCCCGGTCAAAGAAGGCTCATTGAGCTTGCTGCTCGGCTCCGGCGCCGACGACACATCGCTCGATCAGTTCCAATGGACCGCGATCCCGCTGGATGAAACGGCATACGCCTATGTCTTCCGTGAGCCGGCACTGCTCCTGCCGAGCGGCGAACGTCTCAAATATTTCGCCCGCTATCTCGAAAACCGCAATCCATTGGTGGCGGGCGATTCGCTCGAGGAATTCGCCCACGCGTCGTTCGACGACACGGTGCAAGCGGCCCGCACGCTGTCGATGGCCGATTTGCGGCGTTGGCTCGTCGATCCGCAGGTGCCGCCGGAACGAAAGGGCTTTTACGGTTTGGCGCTTGGACTGGCGCCCGAGCCGGCCGACCGCCGCGTCAACGAGGAACTTCTGCATCGGCAAATCGTCGCCCCGGCCAGCGACTTTCGCGCCGGCTTCGACGGCGTGCTCGGCGGCTATATGCTGCTGACCGGACGCAAAGGGCTCGACCTGCTCGACAACCGCTACTTCGCCAATCCCAAGGCCGCGATCGGCGACGTGCAGCATGCGATGCGGGCATTGCGGTTCTACCATCAATTCGGGCACGGCATCGATTCGAATCTCGAGGCCGAGGCGCTGTCGCATGCTTTGGCGCGGCCTGAATTCGCGGCTGATGCGACGATGGATCTTGCGCGGTGGCAGTATTGGCCGGTGGAGCCACGCGTGGCGGCGATCTACACCGAACGAGGCTATGGCGATGCGGTGACTCATCGCGCGATCGTCGGCTATCTCAAAGCGTGCCCGAAGCCCGAAGCCGCCGCGGCGCTTGCGCATTTGCGCTCGGTCGATCCGCAGGGCATCGCCGAAGCGGAGAAATGGCTGGAAATTTTCAACGGCGCGAAATAGCTGTTTCCAGCCATTCCAGCGGCCCCAAGCCCAGGGAACGCCGCCAAATCATTCTCCAATTGGTACAATCTTCGTCGGCCTTCCCTGGGCTTGGAGATCGTGCGGGGAACCATTACACCTTTGCGGCGCCGATGGCGCGTTTGAGAACATCGCGCATCAGATCCCAAGGGCTCTCCTTGCCGGTGAACAGCGTGAATTGCAAGCTCGCCTGGCGGATGAACATCTCCACGCCGGTGATCACCGTGCAGCTCTGGCTTCGCGCCTCTTTCACCAACAGCGTGTTCTCCGGATTGTAGACTGTGTCGAACACGACCATCGCCGGGCGGAGATGGTGCTTTTCGAACGGCGATTCATCCATGTTCGGATGCATCCCCACGGGAGTGCAATTGATCAACACGTCGGGCGAGACGGTGTGCCGGGCGGTCCACTCGACCGAGCGGCATTGCATCTCGCCGGCAAGTTGTTCGGCGCGGCTGGTGGTTCGGCCGGCGACAACCACATTCGCTCCCCGCCGCTTCAAGCCGTAGACGATCGCCCGGCCGGCTCCGCCGGCTCCGAGCACCAGCACGGTTTTGCCGTCGATCGGTCCGCGGTCGTATTCCGGCGGCTGCATGGCTCGGTCGAGGCTATCGAGTGCCGCGCGATAATCGGTGTTGTAGCCGATCATCTGGTCGCCGTCGAAAACAATCGTGTTCACCGCGCCGATGCCCTTCACGGCCGGGTCGAACTTGGCCAACTTCCGGAGCGCCGATTCCTTGTGCGGAATGGTGACGCTCAATCCGCGAATGCCCCAGGCGCCGGCTTGCGCCAAGAATTGATCGAGCGATTCGGCTGGCACGCGGAACGGCAGATAAACCGCATTCACGCCCGCATGCCGAAACGCCGCGTTGTGGACCTGCGGGCTCAGGCTATGGCCGATCGGGTCGGCGATCACGCCATACACGGCCGTCGCGGCGTCGATCTGATCGTAGTGATACACCTCCGACATTTGTTGAAAGCTGAGCTGGCCGGGAGCGAGCACGCGCTCGTGGTGAAATGTGGCGTAGCTCCAAGGCGAGCCGAACCGCCCGCACAAAATTCGCGACGGAGTGCCGATATCGCCCATACAGAAGCCGACGGTCGGCTGCTTGCTCTGGCCGACGAGTTGCAGCATGCGCAGATTGTCGCTGGGATGGTTGGCCATCGTGGCCAGTTTGACCACGTCGGCGTTGAGGGCCGATAGTTGGGCGTGGATTTCGGCCAGATCGTCGGGTGTCTTGCGAAAGTTGTGGTAGCTGATAAGCCGCTTTGTCTTGCCGAACCGGGGGATGCTGCCGGCGACGTCGCCCTCGAGATCGATGTATTCGACTCCTTCGGCGATCGCCGTGCGCAAGAGCATGAGGCGCTCGGCCTCCGTTCCGGTCCATTTTCCGCCATCCGCTTCGCGGCGGCAGGCGATAATCACGGGGCCGGGCCGATCGGCCAGCAATCGCTTGAGATTCACCTCGCCGTTGATCCAATCCAAGCGCAGCTCGACAAGCTTCGCGCCGCCGTCGGCCAGGTGCCGATGTTCGGCAATCATGTGCCGATGCCGTCCGCGGCCGATACTAGCACAAATCATTGGTGGTCCATCAAGGGTGTGGTCAACGGCGGCCTTAGGTTCGGCCGAAAAATCGCTTCTCCGCAGCACTCTCTCCCCTTGCGGGAAAGGGCAGGATGAGGCGATGCGAAAAATGAAAGTTGTTTTTCGGCCGATCCTTACTTCTTGAGCGGATGATCGGCGAAGAACTGCCAGATCGTTTCGTTGACGTTGTATTTCGTGCCCCACATGTGGCCGACGCCGGCCAGCTCGACATACTTCACTTCGTGCCCTTCTTTCTGGTATTTGTCGCGATTGTCGCGGGCCATTTGCACGGGAAAGATTTTGTCCTTTTCGCCGTGGATGATCAGCACCGGGAATTTTCGCTCGGCGTTGATTCCCGGCAACGTTTGTTGCCCCAGCGGGCCGGAATGCGAGGCGACGGCCGCGACCACCTTCGAGCGTTCTTTCCCCACGACGTGGGCGAAATATCCGCCGTTCGACATTCCCAGCACGTAAATTCGATCGGGATCGATCTTGTAGTCGGCAGAAATCTTCGCCACGAGTGCGTCGAAAAATGCCAGATCGGCCCGCACCTTTTCCGGCTTCAGCCCCCAACTGCGATCGATGGCGTTGGGATAGGCGATGATGAACGCGTGTTGGTCGGCCGTCTCGTTCAGCTTCGTGTAGTGCGGCATGAGGTCCTTGCTGTCGATCAGCATCGCATGAAACGCGATCACCAGCGGAGCCGGCTTTGAGAGATCGACCGATTGCGGCACGACCAGACGGTAAATCCGCGTGACGCGGCCGACCTCGAGCGTCTCGGTGGCGAATTCCCCATGCCGCGGCTCAGCCGCCCACACCGCGCCGGACCAGAGGGCGAAACAAACGCCAATCGCGGTCCGTAGGCGGGCCGGAAAAACTCGACGAATTCGCGGCATCACGACATCTCCGAACGTCAATTCCAACGGCCCTGCCGTAGTATACCGCGGAAACCACGAAAAAGAGAAACCATGAAATACGGGATTTCACGAAATCGGAAAGGCGGAAGGAAACCAAGTCGCGTCATGGTTCCCTCTGGAAGGACTTCGAGCAAGCCTGGCTTCCGATTCACGTTGCCGGCGTCAATATCGCCCGGCGCGGGAAAGCGCAGATCGTGTTTGGCGTCCCCGATAGCGCGCCAAACGAACATGACAATGCCGAGGGCTCGTCGAACGACCGGAACGGACCGTGCCCAAGCTTAATGCTGGCTCTTTGCGCGCCCATCCTCGCTTACGCTTCGGGTTTGTGTGCTTCGCAACATTAGCCCGAAGCGTTAGCGAGGAAGGACCCGCCGTTTGATGGTCAACCGCCGTTTGTTCGTCGAGCGGCGTTTGTTCGTCGAGCGGCGTTTCGGACGGCTCTTCGGAACGGACAGTGCCGAAGCTCAATGCTGGCCCTTCGCGCGCCCATCCTCGCTTACGCTTCGGGTTTGTGTGCACGCTTCGCAACACTAGCCCGAAGCGTTAGCGAGGAAGGACCCGCCGTTTGATCGTCAACCGCCGTTGGATCGACAAGCGGCGTTTTGTTTATGGCAGTTTCGATTGATCGATCGGGAGCCCGTCGGAACGGTTCGACAACCGGCGATGGGTTTCCGGATCGATCGAGAAGTTGACGTCGCGGACCGAGCCGTCGCAATTCACGAAGTGAATCACCGTCGGATGGTTGCTGCCCCAGATGTTTGCCGTAGCGGCGGCCGACACTTGCGCGGTGCCGGCGATCTCGGGCTGTGGAGGTGTTCCGGTCGGTGGGGTGGTCGGTGGATTGCCGCCGCTGCCGCCGTAGCGGAAATTGTTGGTGTCGAAGCCGGTCATCGCGGTTTCATTGTCGCCGGGATCCGCGCCGGTCACGAAATTGTTCGGATCGAGATATTTTTCGCCGATCAGATACGTATTGCTTGGCCCGTCGGTGATGTGCGCCATCCGGATCTGGCTATGAAGGAAGGAAACGCCGCTCATCTGCTGCGTATTCGGCCAGGCGTAGGGAGAGGTTGAACTGGTGGCTGCGGAAATCGACGACGGGCCAGCAAACGGTTCGCCCGGGAAAGGGAAATCGCCGGCATTGATCGCGTAGTCGCATTTCATCACGCCGTTGCCGGAGAGCGAAGTCGTGTTGTTGGGAGATGTGCTGGCCGTGTAGGGATACAAGTTCGGCCGCCGCCCGCTGGGGCAATTGAGCCCGGGGACGACGATCGTCACTTGCTGGGCCAACACGCTTTGCCTGGCCGATACCGACTGTCCCTGGCCGATACTCCAGACCGTCTGTTGCTCCATGAAGGGCAGGATGCTGTAAACCCAGCCGCCGGGCTGCTTGGCTCCGAAGCCCTGATTGGGATCGCCGACCCAGCCCGATCCCCAGCCGCCGGATGGAAAATAGCCTTTGGCCTGCTCGTGGCGGAGCGCCGCGAGGCCAAGCTGCTTGCAATTGTTCTGGCATTGGGCCGAATGTGCGGCTTCGCGAGCTTGGTTCACAGCCGGCAGCAACAGGCCGACCAAGATGCCGATGATCGTGATCACCACGAGCAACTCGACGAGCGTAAAGCCGCGGCGCGACGGCCGCGAGGCCACGGATGGTGCTTGGCGATGGACGATGGCTTGCATAACTCCGTTCCTTGACCGAATCTGCGGCCGAATTTGCGAACCGGCTCACTGAACTTTCGTGGGATCGATGGCCACTTTGGTGCTGCGATTGGCGAGATTGCCGTGCGTGACCGAATCGATCGAATAACTGATATTGTGGACCGAGCCGTCGCAAAACGCCATATGGATGCCCGAGGGATGGGCACTGCCCCAGATGAAATCATTGTCGTAGCCGGGGGTGTCGGGCATGGGTGTGTCGCCATACGAAGTGTCGGCGGTGCGGAAGACGTCGTTGTCGAATCCGACCGTGGCCCATTCGTTGTCGGCGCCTTCCGAGCCGTTGGTGTAATCGTCCGGGTCGAGATATTTGTCGCCGAGAAGATAGGTATTGGTGGCGCCTTTCGTGGCAAGATGGCCCATCGTAATCTGGCTGCGCTGAAACGAAATGCCGGTCAGCGTGCTCGTCGAGCTCCAGGAGAAACCATTGTCGCCGTTCGATAAACCGCTCGGGCCGCCATAGAACTGATCGACGGCCGTATCGCCGGCGTTGATCGCATAATCGGTCTTGCACACGGACGATTCATACGCCACGTTGATCGCCTGATAGCCGGTGGGAACAAGTTGCACGGTCCGGCGGCTGGGGCAGTAGTAGACGGCGAGCGGCGTGGTGAGTTGGCCGGCCATGGCGGCCTGCTTCGCCGATGTTTGCGTATCGGAAGCGATTCCCGTTCCAAGGCTCCAGAGATTTTTCTGATCGAGAAACGGCAGGCAGCTATATAGCCAACCGCCGGGCTGCTTCAGTCCGTAGCCGCGGTCCGGGTCGCCGGCCCAGCTCCATCCCCAACCGCCCGAGGGAAAGAACCCCGCAACATCGACGTGCTCGAGTGCGGCAAGGCCGAGTTGCTTGACGTTGTTGGCGCACTGCGCGGCGCGGGCCGATTCGCGGGCCGATTGCACCGCCGGCAAGAGCAGCGACATCAGGATGCCGATGATCGTGATCACGACGAGCAACTCGACGAGCGTAAACGCCCGGCGCGTAGGGCGAACTCGGCGAGCCTGGAAATGACCAGCATGAAAGGCGTTCATTGGTCGATCTTTCATCGTTTGCCGCTTGGAATTCCGCGATGCCCAGCCATACGCTCAACGAACGATTGCCGGAAAGCCCCTCACTCCGAGAAACAGGCAGCCCGCGCAATCGAGTGGCGTGCCGCGTCGCTGAATGGCCGAACGGTTGGCTGAGAAAAGTCCCCGCGATCGATTCATCCGCCCTGGAATTCGCTGTGGCCTCCACGAACGAGGCGATGGTTCCACAGCAGCCTAAATCCTAAATGTTTGTGCCGTTTCTTGCAAACAAAAACCGAGGGCCGACGGCGAATTGGCGAATTGCCGAATTGCTGGATCGGCGAAGAGTCGTACGCGGAGCCATGGAGACGCGGAGAGCGAAAAGGCAACCGAAATCGAGGCCGGGCGATGATCGATCGACGAGCGGCGCGCCGTCAAGAACGCAGCATGGGTCAAAAACCTGGTCGATCGGTTCGCGGTCGGCGAGAGCCACGCCGATCCGAAGCTGTCGCCGCCTGTGTTCGCCTCTTGGACGATGCTCTGCAACGAACTGATGAAACATGGAGGAGGTGCTGGAAAAGCAAGGGAAAGGTCGCCTCGCGGCCGGCCTGAAAGGCCGATTCTGCCAGCCCAGGCCGGAGCCGCGCAAGCGGCGGAGGCCTGGGTCAACGGCCCCCACGACGCGCCGGCCCTGAAAGGGCCGTTCAATAAACGACGGGAACCCTGGAACGGCCCAGTCAGGGCCGGACAACACGTTGCATCGAGTTCCCAGGGCTACGCCGCTGGCGCGGCTCCGCCCTGGGCTGACGGAATGAGCCTTTCAGGCTCAGGCTTTATCCGCCTCTCGCCCCTCACCCCCACTAACCTTCCGCCATTTCGCGGGCGTGGTAGCTCGACCGCACGAATGGCCCGCTGGCCACTTGCTTGAAGCCAAGCAGCCGGGCCAGTTGGCCCAGTTCGTCGAATTCCTCCGGCGGCACGTAGCGCTCGACCGGCAGATGGGCCGGCGTCGGCTGGAGATATTGGCCGAGCGTGAGCAAATCGCAGCCGGCGGCCCGCAGGTCGGCGAGCGTGTCGAGCAGTTCGTCGTGCGTTTCGCCCAAGCCGAGCATCAGGCCGCTTTTGGTTTTGATCGACGGATCAAGCCGCTTGACTTGCCGGAGCAATTCGAGCGTCCAACGATAATCGCTCTTTCTGCCGCGCACGCGGCGATACAATCGCGGCACCGTTTCCGTGTTGTGGTTGAACACTTCCGGCGCCGCCGCAACCATCCGCTCGATCGCGCCCGGCTTGTCGAGAAAATCGGGCGTGAGCACTTCAATCGTCGCGCCGGTTCGCTCTCGAACGGCCAGCACGGATTGATAAAAATGCTCGGCCCCGCCGTCGGCCAGATCGTCGCGCGTCACCGAGGTGATCACGACGTGCTTCAGCCCCAGCCGAACGGCCGCTTCCGCGACGCGCTGCGGCTCGTTGGCCTCGAGGGCCTCGGTCTTTCCTTTCGGCACCGAGCAGAAGCCGCATGGCCGCGTGCACACGTTGCCGAGGATCATGAACGTGGCCGTCTTGGCCGACCAACATTCCATGCGGTTCGGGCATTTAGCGCTTTCGCACACCGTTTCCAGGCCCAGCTCGGAGATCAAGCCGGCCGTGAAATGCAGGCCGCCGCCGGGAGGTAAATTCCGTTTCAACCAACGGGGCAAGCGCGTTTGAGCTTCGGCTGGCGGGCCGGAAGCGCTGGCGGGGCCGGTCGCACACGATCGGTGAGTCATCGCCCGGCCGGCAGTCGGCAATTCGGCAGTCGGCAATTCGACGATCGGCAATTCGACGATCGGCAGTTCGACGATCGGCAGCGCGGTCTTGGAAAATTCAATGGGCACGGGCAGCACGCTCTCGCGTTTTCTCGGGCGAACGGGCCAACAGCGGATGGCTGGTGTGAATGTGGTAGCGAGCGGCGCCGAAGGCCTCGGCGAAATGCCGCACGATGCCGCTCCGCACCGCCGTCATTTTAACCGACCCTTGCCGTTCGACCATCAGGCTGCTCATCGGCTCGCCGTCGGCCGGATCGCTCACGACCCGCCGCACCAGCCGCATCGCCGGCGCGACATTCAAAAAAGC
Organism: Pirellulales bacterium; assembly: GCA_036267355.1. NCBI lineage: Bacteria > Pseudomonadati > Planctomycetota > Planctomycetia > Pirellulales > Pirellulales bacterium. The sequence goes on from DATAWG010000037.1 coordinate 39,385, forward strand.
TCCGTGATAGGTGGTCCAATTCTTCACTGCCGCGCCGATCGCGGCAAGTTGGCCCGTGCGTCCCCAAACGCCCGGCCAGCCGTCGCGGCCGGTCGCGGGAATGGCCAGCTCGGCAAGCGTGTTCATGAGCCCGGCTTGCAAGCGGCCCAGATATTCGCCGACCGTCCAGGCGCATCGCTCCAGCGGCACGATGGGATAAATTGCCAGTTGCCCCGGCAAATGTGCGATGCATCCGCCGCCGCGATTCAGCCAGCGGACTTCGATCTGCTGGCTAATAAGTTCGTCGCTGCTGATATGGAGGTGAGTTCGCGAGCCGCTCCGTCCGACCGTGATCAGCGGCGGATGTTCGCATACCAATAGCGTGATCGCGCGATCGCCGGCCCCGCTGGCTTCGTAAACCAGCCGTTGCTGCAACGCCAGGCAGGCCTCGAAATCGATCGGGCCGAGCAAGAATGCCTGCATGGCGTCGGAAGTTGGTGCAAAGTGATCCATGGGGCGCTTAAGGTAGTAGGCATACTCCGTATGCCGTTTGCGGTCACATTCCGGCTACCATTATCAAGTGGCCGACGGCACACGGAGCTTGCCTGCTACATTGCCTCTTGCGATTGGGCGGCGGTTGTATACGATTCGGAATAACGCTCAGCAGTTCGCGTCAAGTCTTATCGAAAGCCAACCCCACTCTAGCAGTCGCCTCGGCGACGGGAAAGAGCAGCTACGGCCCCGACGAACCCCAACAAAAAGGCGAAAAAAAAGCCCCCCGTCGACCGCGAGCACGACAACGAACGGCTCATCGCGCAGAATCGCCGCGCCCGGCATGAATACGAGGTGATCGACACGCTCGAGTGCGGGATCGTGCTTGTCGGAAGCGAGGTGAAAAGCTTGCGCGGCGGCCGTCTTTCGCTCGACGAAGCCTACGGTCGGCTCGTGCGCGGCGAAGTGTTTTTGATGGGCTGCGATATTGCCGAATACGTGCAAGCCAACCGGCTGAATCATCAGCCCCGCCGCCCGCGCAAGCTCTTGATGCACCGCCGCGAGATCAAGAAATTCGCCAGCCAGGCGATGGAGAAGGGGCTCACCCTCGTGCCCTTGAAAATGTATTTCAAAGAGGGCCGGGCCAAGGTGCTCATCGGCATCTGCCGCGGCAAGAAGCTGCACGACAAACGCGAGTCGCTAAAAACCGCCGCCGTCAAACGCGACCTCCAACGCGCCATGCGCCGCGAACATTGAGGCCGAATAGCCGCACCCCAATCAATCGCTTTCGAAGTGCTTGCTCATATGGATGGCCGGGCGGTGATAGCCGCTGGCAAGATAGAAATCGATTGCCGCCCACGTCGGGCCTGGTGTGCGCACGGAGCGCTTCAAGAGCATTCCCGGTCGATGCTTCGCTCCCGTTAATCACCCCCGCGGCGGCTCGAGCGTTACTTCCAGTTGCACTTCCTTGCCGGCGCGTTTGACGCGCACGGGCACCTTGTCGCCGGCGCGGTGTTCGCGGAGCGCGGCGTCGAAATCCTCCAGGCCGGAAACCTTGGTGTCGCCGAGGCGGGTGATGATGTCGCCGGATTTCAAGCCGCCCACTTCCGCCGGGCCTCCCTTGGTGACGCCGGAGATCGCGTAGCCGCCGGGGTTTTCGACGCCGAAATCCGGAATGCTGCCGAAGTAGGGGCGATCGCCGCTCTGCTGCGTCGGGTGGCCGAACGACGCCGGCGATTCAAAGAAATGCGGCCGCTCCGGCGCGTCGGCAATCGCGGCCGCCACGTCGGTCACAAAATCGGCCACGCGACGCATGTCGGGCACATCGAGCTTGTCGGCCGTATCCGTCGGACGGTGATAATCGGCGTGCAGGCCGGTGAAGAAAAATAGCACCGGAATCTTCTTGCCGAAGAACGACGCATGATCGCTCGGGCCGAACCCACCTTTTTCGCCAATGATCTTGAAGCCGAACGGCTCGTCGAGCCGCGCGACCAGCGGGGCAAACTCCGTGGCCGTGTCGATGCCGTAAACGGTGAGCTTGTTGTCTTTCATTCGGCCGACCATATCCATGTTGAGCATCGCGATCGTTTTGTCGAGCGGAACGAGCGGATCGCGAACATAGCGGGCGCTGCCCAAGAGGCCCCGTTCTTCGCCGGTGAACGAGATGAACAGAAACCTGCGCGGGAATTTCTTCACCTTCGCCCGTTCTGCTAGTTGCCGGGCGACTTCGAGCAGTGCGGCAGTGCCCGAGGCATTGTCGTCGGCGCCGGGATGGATCACATGCACGGCCTGCGGGGCAAGCGAACCGAATCCGCCGTAGCCCAGATGGTCGTAATGGGCGCCGATGACGATCGTCTCGTCGGCATGCGGGCCATCCCCTTCGAGTTCGGCAAGCACGTTTCGGGCAGGCGTTTTGGTACGCACCAAGTCGGCTTCGCCGGCGACTCGCCAGCCAGAAAGTTCGCGTGATTGCGGTTTGCCGGCCGCATCGATCTCGTGCTCGATCGATGCCAGATCGGAACCGGTGGCCGCTTTGATCATGGCGTCGATCGGGCCGCGGCGGCAGAAGAACACGGCCGGGCGGCTTGGATCGTCTTCGTCGCCGGCCCGCTCGACTCCCAACAGCGGATCGATCTCGTCGGCAACCATTTTCGTGCGGTTGGCGATTTGGCCGGCCAGGCGCTCATCGTTTTTCACATGCGCGGCGATCTGCTCGAGCGCGGGGTGGGCGATCCTCAAGTACGCTTCATTTTCCTTGGCGAGATCCGCGATGGCCGATTGCATCGACGATTGCAGGCTGCCGACTGAGCGGCGAATGCCGTCGTCGTCGCTGCAGAAAATGATTGCCGCCGCGCCATGCTCGGCGGCGGTGGCCACTTTGCGGATGAAGGGGGCGTAGGGCGAATCGTGGTTGCCGAACAAGCCATGCGGATCGGACCGTTGCGGTTGGTGCCGCAGCACGATGACGATTTTGCCCTTCACGTCGAAACCGGCATAGTCGTCATAGTTCTCCTTCTTGGCGGTGATGCCGTAGCCGACAAACACGGCCGGGGCGTCGAATTTGTGCGAGCCGCCGATGGCCAGCGGATTGAAATCGGTTCCGAGCTTCAACGCAATCGTCTGCGGCTCTTTCTTGCCGGACGAATTCTTTTCGGATGCTGGCCCCACGAATTCAAGCCGATTCCGCTTTTCCGGCCCGAGCTCCGACCCGAGCGACAAATTGATCCGCTCGAATGGCTGACCGTCGTAGAGATCGGTCTTCAGGCCGAGTTCTTTGAACCGCCGGGCAATATAGTCGCCAGCCAATACCAAGCCATGCGTCCCCAACCCCCGGCCTTCGAGCTCCGGCGAGGCAAGATAACGAGTCGCGTCGGCTAGCCGCTGGTCGGCGGCCTTGGCGGCAGCGTCTTCCGGCGCGCCCGCGACGCGATCAACGGCGGATTTGGCGGGTGCCGCGGCGTAGGCAGCAGAGGTTTTCGCCGGCGTCTCGGCAAAGATGGGCAAATTCGCGGCAACGGCAAACCCGATCGCGACGACAAAACCACAAAACGTCAAAATCCGGCGGTTCACAATCGAACTCCAGCTTAGGAGGGCAACTTGGTGGGGAATATTTGGTGGGCTGGGCGGCTTTGGAAGGTCGGGGAGGGCAAAGCCGATTAGCGGCGCCTCCACCGTGGATCGGCGGTCTTATCCGACTGCGAATCCATCGCGGACACGCTGCCGTTTAATACCGCCGGCCCTTCGCTCATTCTTTCACCCGGCGGCGGCGACCGTCAAGTTGCGAATTCGATTATTCGATTTTGACACCGCGCGGTTTGCCGGATATTCTTCGCCCTCGCCACATTGGGACCACGGATGGACCCAGGGGGCAAATGCCGAGCGATGAAGCGCGATTGGCGAAACCCGCGGGGAAACTCGGTTTCGCACATTCGTCTAAGGCGTTCTTTCGTCGCTCGCCATCGGTGTTTAGCTACTCCCCCGAGGGGGTGCACATGGAGGTGCGCGCTTGGTTCAGAAATCGAATGTTCTGATCGTCGACCGGTCGGCCGAATCGCGCGAGGTGCTGAAAACCGCTCTCGAACGACGCGGGATGCGAATTTTCGAGGCTACGGATGTGGAAAACGGCGTGAAACTCGCCCGCCAACATCGGCTCGATTTGATCGTGCTGGATCTCGAAGCGTCCAATCTCGGCGACGAAATTTCGAGCGGCGACGCAAACAACGACCGGATCGCGACCGACGCGACGATGATCCACCGCGAATCGGTCTTCCGCCCATCGGCCGGCGATTCGGCGGTCGCCGGCTTGAACTTCGCCGGCAATGCTTCTTCGCCGCCAACGCCCATGGTGCTCTTGGGCGTGGCCCGCGGCCGCAATTGCTTGCCCGGCAATCGTGCCGAGCCGTTCTTCGCCAAACCCTATCATTACGGGCCCCTGATTCTTAAAATTGAGCAAATGCTGGGACAGGGGCGCGGGACGAGGAGCTAGGGACGAGCAGACAAAACACAATCGCGGACGCAGCCGACACGGCGAGCGTCTGCCAGCGTTTCACTCGCCCCTAGCCCCTCGCCCCCAGCCCCTATTTACTCCCCTTGTTCTGGGAGACGAATGGGGTGGCTGCCTCGTTGTTCGTGATTCAAGGCCGTGACCAGGGAACCCGCTTTGAGCTGGATAGCCAAAGCGTCGCGTTTCCGCTCGGCCGCGACACCGGCAATCGCATCCAACTGCACGACACGGAGGTATCTCGCCGGCATGCCGAGCTGAGGCGCAATGGCGAGACGTTCTCGATCGTCGACCTCGGCAGCTCGAACGGCACCTTCGTCAACAATCAGCGCATCCAACAGCAAGAGCTTGCCAGCGGCGACCAGGTGCAGATCGGCCGCACGGTGATGCTCTTCACCGGGCTTGGCGAGGCGCCCTCGTCGAGCCTCGGCGCGCAGGTGAATATCGGCATCGGCTCGGGCGACGACCGGTCGCGAATTCTGCATTCGGTAAGCCGCGAGGAGGGGAGCCGCATCTTCTCGCCCGATTTCGCCACCGCGGATTCATCGCAAGGGCAATGGCTGGCCCGAGCCCGCAGCAATCTGCAAATCATGTATCGCACGGCCTTGGCCGTCAGCCACACGCTCGATATCGATCAGCTCTTGCGGCGGATCATGGATTTGATCTTCGAGTGGGTCGAAGCCGACCGCGGTTGCATCATGCTGCTCGACCCGGAAACCAAGCAACTCCGCCCCAAGGTGCGCCGCGATCGCAAGGGATTGCGCACCGACGCTGCGTCGCAATCCGAAGAACGGATCACGATCAGCTCGACGATCCTCGACTACGTGATGCAGCGCAGCGAAGGCGTTCTCACCAGCGATGCCCGGCAAGACGATCGCTTCGACACCGCGGCCAGCATCGTGCATAGCGGAGTGCGCGAGGCGATTTGCGTGCCGATGCAAGGCCGCTACGACGTGGTCGGCCTGATCTACATCGACACCTCGACGCCGGCCAGCCGGGCCCTGGACCGGCTCACCGGCATTTTCAACGCCAACAAGTTTACCGAAGAGCATCTGAAGCTGATGGTCGCCATCGGCCATCAGGCGGCCCTGGCCGTCGAAGACACGAACTATTATTCGGCGATGGTGCAGTCCGAGCGGCTGGCGGCCATCGGCCAAACGATCGCCTCGCTGTCGCACCATGTGAAGAACATTCTCCAAGGTATTCGCGGCGGCAGTTATTTGATCGAGATGGGCCTGGCCGAGCACGATGAAGAAGTCGTCAGCAAGGGCTGGTATATCGTCGAGCGAAATCAGCGCAAGATTTCGGCCCTCGTGATGGACATGCTCACGTTCAGCAAAGAGCGCGAGCCCGAATTCGCCGCCGCCGATCTCAATTCCGTCGTCGGCGATGTGATCGAGTTGATGCAATCGCGGGCCGACGAATTGAAAGTGCAGCTCCGCTGGGAACCCGATCCGGCAATCCCCCGCCTGACGTTCGATTCCGAGGGCATCCAGCGGGCCGTGCTGAACATCGTCACCAACGCGCTCGACGCATGCGATCAACGCGAAGACGGCCTGGTGACGCTGCGCACGGAGCAATTGCCGGCGGCGGGCAACGTGCAGGTGAGCGTCGAAGACAACGGCACGGGGATCGATGCCGATAGCCTGAAGCAACTCTTCAGCCCGTTCTTTTCCAGCAAGGGTTCCCGCGGCACGGGCTTGGGTCTGGCGGTGAGCCAAAAGATTTTGAAGGAGCACGGAGGCCGGATTCATGTCGAGAGCCGGCCCGGCGAAGGCAGCCGGTTCACACTTGAATTTCCCGCGATGCCGGCCGAAGATGCCGCCTCGCATCATTCCCCCGGCGACACCAGCGCCACGGGCGCGACCACGAGCGACGGCCGGGTGCTCTCCGAACCCGCCGG
>DATAWG010000038.1 GCA_036267355.1 Pirellulales bacterium
ATAGCGGCCGCAATAACCTGCGATTGACGCCGTTGGCGACCTCGCTGTCTCCGCGTGGTCCAAGTCCGCGCCACAATTACACCGCGGACGTACGGCCCCGCCGCCCCGTGACCGATTTTTCACGCTTGCCGGAAGGACACAATTGCTTCCGCCAACGTCTCGCCGCTGGTGGCGATTTCGGCGATGTCCGCACAGCTTGCGGCATCCGCCGGGTCTTGCGGCTGATCCTCGATGGTAAAGACGTATCCGCGGTATTCGTGAGTTGTCGTCATATAACTACGTCCGCTTGAATTGCCGGTCCAAATCGTCGCGGGTGAAGACCAAGGCGGTCGGGCGGCCGTGGGGGCAGTGATGAGCGTCTTGGGCCAAGTGGCGCTGCTCGACCAACTCGGCCACTTCCTCGGGCGTGAGGCGGTCGCCGGCTTTGATTGCCGCCTTGCAGGCGATCATGTGCAATAAATCGTCCAACAGATCGCGGCGATCGGGCGCTTTGCCGCCGTCGACAAGCCGTTCGACGAGCGTCCGCAACATGTCGGCCGGGCGGAGTTTGACTAGCATTGCCGGATAGCTGCCGACCAGCAGCGTTCCGCCGCCGAATGATTCCACCTCGATTCCCAATTGTGCCAATAGCTCGCGATTCGCCAATGCCGCGGCCGTTTCCGCAGGACTCAAATCGACCGGCTCCGGCACCAAGAGCCGTTGCGTCTCGAGCGCCCCGGCGAGCACCTTTTCGCGAACCTGCTCATAAAGCACGCGTTCGTGCAATGCATGCTGATCGATCACCACCATGCCGTCGTCCGTTTCGGCGATCAAATACCGATCGTGAACCTGAATCGCCGGGCTCGGCTGACGAACCGGCGCCAGCGGCCGATCGGCCGTCGGCATGGCCGTGCTTGGGGCGCCGGGCAAGCCAAAGCGAGCGCGATCGAGCGGCACCAGTTCCAATGCTTGCGACGAAGGCGAGGGCATTCGTACCATTGGGCCGAAGTCTCGCCCGCCGGCGCTCGGGCCAAACGGTCTGCCGCCGTGCGAGCCTCCCTTGTACGCATTGCCGGCAACCGAGCCCGCAGCGCTATCAAGCGAGACCGTTTCTGTCTGGGTGCCGGCTCCGCCGATCGCCGCCAATTCTCCTTTTGCCCAGCGAACGAGTTCTTCGCGCATTTGCGCGGCACGCTGCGCATCGTGGCCGCCGGTCGGATCGATTGGCGCTGCGGCGGAACTCGGCAGCAATCCGTCGCCGTCGGCGATTGCGTTACGGTCGATTCCGCCGCCAGCCCCGCCCGGGCGGAATTTCGCCGTCAGATCGGTCGTCAGAAACCGTGTGCGCAAAGTTCCCAGCAATTGGCTATACAGCCGGCCGCCATCCTGAAATCGGACTTCGAGCTTCGTCGGATGGACGTTGACGTCGACCAATTCCGGCGGCATTTCAATTTGCAACACGGCAATCGGATGCCGCCCTGTGAGCAGCAGCCCGCGATAGGCCTCGCCGAGCGCATGTTGCAGGGCCCGGTCGCGGATTGCCCGGCCGTTGAGAAACAGATATTGCATTTTCTGATTGCCGCGGCTTTGCGTCGGATTGGCGACGTAGCCTGACAGCCGCACTTCGCCATCGCTGCTCTCGATCCACATCAGTTGCTCGGCAAGCGAAGAGCCAAACAGGGCCGCGATGCGGTCGAGCCAATCGTCGGCGGGCGGCAGATCGTAGACCAACTTGTCTTGCTGGCGGAGCGCGAAATGGCGGGTCGGGTGAGCCAGCGCGAGCCGCGTAAAGGCCTCGCTCGTGTAGCCCATCTCGGTTTGCATCGTGCGCAAGAATTTGCGCCGCACCGGCGTATTGTAAAACAGATTATGCACTTCGATCTGCGTGCCGACCGGGCAACCGCATGGCGAAATCGGCGACTGCCGACCGCCGGTCAATTCCAGTTCCGCTCCGGCTTGCTGCGATTCGGGCCGGCTTCGCAATACAAACCGACTCACCTCGGCAATCGACGCCAGCGCTTCGCCGCGGAAGCCAAGCGTCGCCACGCGAAAGAGATCGTCGGCCTGACAGATTTTGCTGGTGGCATGCGGGGCGACCGCCAATGCAAGTTGCTCGGCATCGATGCCGCAGCCGTCGTCGACCACGCGAACCAACTCCATCCCACCCTGCCCCACGGTGACGTCGATTCGCCGAGCGCAGGCGTCGATCGCGTTTTCCATCAACTCCTTCACGACGCTCGCCGGCCGTTCGACCACCTCGCCCGCGGCGATTTGGTTGATCACGCTCGCGGAGAGTTGATGGATGGAGGGCATGTTAGGGGCGAGGGGCGAGGGACGAGTGGTTAGTGGTTAGTGGTTAGTGGTTAGTGGTTAGGACGTGCAGCCAACCCGGCGGCCGAGTCGCACCGTTGCGGCGTGTGTTGATCCCTCGTCATTCGGCATTCGGGCTTCGTCATTCTTTCGTCATTCTTTCGGCATTCGGCATTCGGCATTCGGCATTCGATCACAAGTCGTATTCCTTGATTTTGCGGTAGAGCGTGCGTTCGCCGATGCCGAGGAGTTCGGCGGCGTGTTCGCGGTTGCCGCCGGCGAATTTCAGCGTTTCGGCAATCAACAGCTTCTCCACCTCCACCAAGGGCTTGCCGACCAGGCTGGAAATGCTGCCGGTCGACGCCTCGACGGCCAACGGCGCCTGCCCGATCAGTTCCGTGGGCAGATCGTCCATGTCGAGCACGCCGTCGTTGTCGACCACCACCATGCTCTCGATCGTGTTGCGCAACTGGCGCACATTGCCGGGCCAATCGAAGGCCATCAACTTCAACCGCGCCCCGGTCGACATGCTTTTGATCGTCTTATGATGCCGGCGGGCAAAATGGCGGATGAAATGCTCGATCAACAGGGGAATGTCTTGGCTCCGCTCGACGAGCCGGGGGAGTGAGATCGTGATCACTTTCAGCCGATGATACAGATCGCTGCGAAACGTGTTGGCCGCGATCGAGTCTTCCAGGTTGCGATTCGTGGCCGACAGAATCCGCACGTTCACTTTCACCGGATCATTCGAACCGACGCGCGTGATTTCACCGCTTTCGAGCACGCGCAACAATTTGATCTGCGTCGCCAGCGGCATATCGCCGACTTCGTCGAGAAACAGCGTGCCGCCGTGGGCGTATTCGAATTTGCCGACGCGATCATTCGAGGCATCGGTAAAGGCCCCGCGAATATGGCCGAAGAGCTCGCTTTCGAGAATGTTTTCGCTCAGCGCGGCGCAATTCAGGGCGACAAACGGTTTGTTTTTTCGCGGGCTGTTCTGGTGGATCGCCTGGGCGACGAGTTCCTTGCCCGTGCCGGTTTCGCCCTGGATCAGCACGCTGGCGTCGGTCGGGGCAATGCGTTTTAGCCGGTCGATGACGGCATTCATCTGCGGGCTGGAGCCGATCACGCCCTCGAAGCCGAAGCGTTCGTCGAGCCGACGATTCAGTTCGACATTGGTTCGCCGCAGCCGCACGGCCTCGGAGGCCTTTGCCGTGATCACCCGTAGCTGGGCCAAATCCAAGGGCTTTTGCAGATAGTTGAAGGCGCCCTGCTGCATGGCCGCCACGGCCGAGGGGATTGTGCCATGGCCAGTGACGAGAATCACTTCCGCCTCCGGCAGGGCTTGCTTGGTGCGCGCCAACAGGGCCAGGCCATCGAGGTCCGACATCTTCAAGTCGGTGATCACGACGTCGAACGATTCCTGCTCGATTTTGCGGGCGCCTTCCGTGCCGGAGGTGGCCACGGCGCATTGATAGCCGACGCGCTCGAGGCTTTCGGCGACCGTTTCGGCGTGCGACGTGTCGTTGTCGACGATCAGCACCCGGATGTCGCCGGGCGGGGCCTGCTCGGTGGAGTGCATTACGGCGGTGGACGAGACCATGCGCTCGATAATACCCGATCCACGGCGCAGCGAACAGTTGCCCGCCGCAAACCGTGAACGCGATACGATTTAGCCAGCCGCCAACCAGATTCCAGGCTGCCGACGGCCGACTCGTCCAACGCTGCTGCGCAACGCTGGAGCAAACGGCGGCCGAACCGCCAACTGGCCGGGCTCGAAATGCGTTCGGCGAATCACGTTGGACCGTCACTCAAGCCGTGGCGATCTGGCGTTGATAATCAAGTGGTCGGGCGAGTGACGGGATCAACTCCTTCCATTTGCAACGCATCCGCAGGCTTCCGCAATATGCGCGATCGGCGGCTCGCCCGGTTGCCCGCTTCGGAATTGCGCCGGCAAGGATTCCATTGCCCGGTATAATCTACTTGGGCTAATATTTCGATCGCCACGCCGAATCGATAGAAGGCGGTCGGGCTCGCTCCCGGCATTATTCATCATTCATCATCCAACCAGGGTTCTTCTTTCATGTTCTGGTTCAATCCGCTTTATAATTTCAATTACTTGCTGTGGGTCGCGCCGGCTTTGGTGCTTGGTCTCTGGGCGCAGTTGCGAGTGAAAATGACCGTGGCGGCGGCACAGAAGCAGCCGGCGCCCTTGAGCGGCGCGGCTGCCGCGCGGCATATCTTGGACTCCGCCGGCCTGCAAGACGTGGCCATCGAAGAGATTCCCGGCCGGCTATCGGATCACTACGATCCGGCCCAGCGCGTGTTGCGGCTCAGCTCGGAAAACTATCGCGGCCGCGATCTGGCCGCCGTCGGCATCGCGGCCCATGAGTCGGGCCACGCCCTGCAACATGCCCAGCAATACGCATTGATGGGCATCCGCAACATGGCCGTACCGGCAGCCAGCTTCGGCAGCAGTGTATCGATGATCTTGCTGTTGCTCGGCTATGTGCTTCACTTTCCCGGCCTGATCTTGCTCGGCATTATCGCGTTTAGCTGCATCGTGTTTTTCCAGGTAGTGAATTTGCCGGTCGAATTTGACGCCAGCCATCGGGCCAAGGTTCAGCTCGTGCAGCTCGGCATCGTGCCGCCCGCCGAAATGGTCTACGTCAACAAGGTGCTCAACGCCGCGGCTCTGACCTACGTCGCCGCGACCCTGCAATCGATCCTCACGCTGCTCTACTATCTCTCGCTCCTCTCGAACAGCAACCGGCGCAACTGAGATTCGGCCGAAAAATAACTTCTCCACAGCCCCTCGCCCCTCGCGGCAGAGGGCAGCGTGAAGGGTTCAAAAAGCGGAAGTCATTTTTCGGCCGAGCCTGAGCCGGCGAGCCCACCGGCGACGCGTTGCGGTCGCCAAGTGTCGGACTCATGTCGTAATTATCCTCGACGAGGCTTGCCGATTGCCACTTCCTCGACCAAATTCTTAACCGGCAGCTTACAATTCGCTTGTGTTCCTCGCCTCGAAAATTACAATCGCAGGGTAGGGCTCAATTGGCGGCTCGCGGTTTGGTTAATGCATTCCGGCTTGGTCATGGCATCTTTTTCTCGAACGGTCATCCTCTCCCTGCTGCTCGCCGGCTCGTGCGCAGCGAGCGCTTCGGCTGGCATCCTTTTGGATCTGAAGGCCACAAACTACGATCCCGCCACCGGCGTCTGGACCGATTCGTCGGGCAACGGCGACAGCGCCACGGCTCCTGCCGGCGCAATGCCGACTTTGCTGTCCGACGCGACGCCGAACGGTTCGTCGGCGGTGCAGTTCACCAGCGGCGACCTGTTGAATCTCACTTCGGCCATCCCGGAAAGCGGAAATGGCTTCACCGTATTCGCCTTCGAGGAATCCAGCGGCGACGGCTCCTCGAAAACGATCGTTTCCGGGGGCGCCAACGCTCCAGGATCTTTCCAGTACAGAATCGGCGGAGATAGCCATGGTGAAGTGCAAGAGTTGCTGAGCCAAGGCTTGAGCAACCTCGGGCAAAGCGACACCCCCCTGGGCGATACGTTTCATTTGATCGATGTCGCCGCGAATAGCTCTGGGGCCACATTTCGTACCGACGGCCTGGACGATGGCACCGCCGGTGGCGCCACCTTCAACCCGATTACGACGATTGGCTCCGCCAACAGCGACGAGTATTTTGTCGGCGACATCGCCGAAATCCAAGTCTATTCAGGCGTTCTAAGCTCCGCGCAGATTAGCAGCGTCGAAGCGTCGCTCGAGGCTTCCTATGTCAATCCCGTGCCCGAACCTTCCTCGATCTTGCTCTTAGGTTTAGCCGCCGGTTCCTTGGGCATCGCTTGTCGCCGTTATCGCTTGGACGACCATTCGCGACGAAGCCCTCCCGCCATCGCGACGGAAGATGCCCTTTAAGAGCGAAGTTAAAGGGACAGCAGTTCGGTGGCTTGGCCAAGCGCGAGCGGGCGGCCCGCCCGCCCGTGCTCCAAATCGTTCATCACCGTCCTGACCGCGTCGAGCCGCGCGATAGGGGAGTTGCAGGCCCTGCGGCGCAGCGTGGTGCGGGCGAGCCCATTGGGCGACGCAGCATGGAGCGAACGAACGGTGCGTCGACTGGGCTTGGAATCGACGCAACAGCCCCAAGGCCGTCCGAGAAAACAAAACAACGGTTCCTGACACGAATGGCACTGTCGGCCGGATTGGTTGCCGCACGCGCATGGCGCGATAGGCGCGGCGCTGGAATTTTGTTATTTTCCTGGCCGTCGCAAGTGATCTTGTGGCGATAGCCGCCCTTGGCTATTAATTTT